>VBJK01000392.1 GCA_005879655.1 Chloroflexota bacterium
GACCCTGCGCAGTACCAGAAGGTTTTTCAACGGCTCTTGCATGATCTCAAACCTCAGAAGACAGAGCAAAGATGAAAGAGTGATCACCAGCTGGTCATCACTGCCTGAACGGAGATCCTCCAAGGACTCAGTATTCACTGACTCTACAGTGCACAGTCAACTTCCATTCACTGCTATGCTTTCAAAACGCTCTCAACGCCTCAGTATCAGCAGAAATGGTACTTAGTCATTGTTTTGGGTGTATCGCATTCAAGCACGATCTACTCATGAGAGGCTACACACAGGCTCAACAGGCATGCGTAGGCAGTGATGAGGCTGTTGATAGGCTCTTGCATAGCCTGTAGCTAGCCATGATCACACACCATGGCAGAGTTTATAGAGAGATGTCTCTACGAAGAGACTTGATCATTTATGGCCCCAGGTCCGTGCTAGTTACTCCCCTGGTCGGGACGAGTACAGACCCTCACACAACAGGTCCGATCCTGTTCCTCCCCCGGTCGGCACAAGTACAGACCCAGGACCGAACAGGCACAAGGAGAAGTGAGTGCATCACTTGTCGCCTACCGAGCCTTGACTTGACCATTTTCGCCAGCTCACCCAACACCATCAACCACAGCATCCAGGCCGCAGTACCAGATGAGTCGCTACCCAATTCGGGAGCATTTGGCAAACGGCACCCATGCAGACACCGCTCTTTCTGCTGATTAGTCACGTTTTAAAAGACCCTGCTCACCAGTCGCCACAATTGAGCAGGAAACGGCCCAGAAAGATACCTATTAGCCTTACCATTTAGCAGTCCCCAAGCTGACGAGGTAAAGCTAAAGGTAAGGCTAAGTGGTAGGGCTAATGGGTACCTTTACGAATCTTCGATTTACTGTAACTAATCTCACTTTTCTAGCTCATGATGCAGAACAGGACCATTTGAGCGTAAAAACACGCATAGGGTACGAGCCAACATACAGATGCAGAGTCCGGGACTATTCAACCCTGTTTTAGAGCGGAGATTAGCCCCGTTCATCGCCAGGGGTGAATTGGTTAGGCAATGCGCCAGCTCCCCATGGAGATCCGCAAAGCGTGTGTATGCTTTTGTAGGAAAGTTGGGCGTACCTCGCAGGCCAGGGTAACGTTACGAAATGCGCCCAGGCTGTTACGAAACCCAATTCCATAATATGGGACTGGCAGAGCTGCTAAAAGCTATAAAGGTTAGATATATAAGTTTTATAGCTTGCAAAAAGTAGGGAAAACGCGCTTTCCGCAAAAATGACAGCGACCAGGCCGACGCGATCCACAGAGAGGCAACCACGGCGACTGCCTACCGAGCTGACATGCTGCCCAACAAAAAAGCGCCCTAGATCCGGCCAGCGCGAATAAAAACATGAATTTCTCTATTTAGTCCCCTTTTGGGACAGCTCATTTTTGAGCACAATCTACCAAAGAGCAACTGATTACGGCATTTTGGGCGATTTACCAGTCGCTCTTTGGTAGCTCGCTGGACGATAACCGAAACCTATGATTACTATTGCGGAGGTTATAATATTTGAGAGCAGGTTATCTAAGGCGCTCCCAACTTAGGACGCCCGCCCAGCGATCCGCAGCCGTGCCGCCCAGGACAGCGCCAGCGATTCACCGAGAGGCAACCCAGCGCAGGCCCGCAGATCCGCACCACCGGCCCCAATTTCCCAGCAGCCAAGCCGAGCGTGTGACAGCTAGCTCCCGGCCAGGACCAGCGACCGTAGCCCGCGTCGGAGCCTTGATACTCTCCCAACAAAAACGCCCCAGCCGGAGGAGACCCGACCGGGGCAGCTCGTCACCACTACCTTATTCCTCTTCCTTGTCCTGCTCTTTCAGCCTTAACTCGCAGAGCCGAACATTAGCAGGCAGACGACGCAGCAAGAGCACGATATTCGCCAATAGCTCGGCTAACTCCCCCACCGTCATTGCCTCCAATTCCCCAATAGACAAGCCAAGGTTTGCTTTCTCCTTTTCCATAGCTTTCCTCCAAGATCAGCCGATCCAAAGAGGACCGACCAGTTTACCAGCGGAGCCAAGCCACCAGAGCGCCGAGCCTCTTTAAAGTATGCCAGTTCGCACCGGCCAGCCTATAACACCACAGAAATACCACGGCCCGCAACGTTGCCCAACAGTCGCTAGAAGCCACAATTATTATATATATAAGTAGTCTAGCTTCATGCCAAGCTACACAGAGCCGCAGACCTCAACACCAACGCCGCCACCGCAGACGCCCGCCGCAGTCGTGACCGAGGCCAGCCGTCACAACCGCAGCTCCAGATAAAACCGTGACGAAGGCGAGGAGGTCACAAGCGGAGCCACAACGAGGCAGGGAGGCGTAAGCAATTTCATCATGATGAAAAAGCGTGTGTAGGAAATTGCGCCAGCTCCCCCGCAGCAGCCGACCGCAGACGCCCGCCGCAGTTGTGACCGTGGCCAGCCGTCACAGAGCACAGGGTGCCACACACGATGGATCTTACGCAGGTTTGCTGATTCAGCGGAGTAACTCTTGAGTGCCAATGGGAAGGACTGGCCTTGGTAGGCAATTCTTGTCATTACTCAAGACTCGTTATTTCGAGAATCAGCAAACCTGCGTAAGATCCACACGATTTTGCAATTTGAGCTTGCCTGATTGGGTGATATCTATTATACTATGGCTACATAAACTATGTGAAAAAGTTAGAAAACCAACAAAAACAAGGAAGCCGTAACGGGTGTCCAAAATAGCGTGATGGGTTGCTCACGGTTCATACGCGGGTAGCTCATGGGAGGATATCAGCACCGCAGCCGATCACCCACCAGGCGCAGAGCAAATAAAAACGCCCTGGCAGGAGATCCGCCAGGACGACTCGTTATCGGCTGATTACTCTTCTTTGTCCTGCCGCTCGACTGGCATCAAGTCAACGAGCGGGACATTCTGAGGAAACCGCCGCAGCAGTAACACAATGTTCGTGAGCAACTCGGCCAGTTGCGCAGCCGTTAGTTGTTCCAGCTCCTCAACAGACCAGCGCAATGTTTCCTTCATATCCACTATCTCCTTAAAACTCATGC
>VBJK01000151.1 GCA_005879655.1 Chloroflexota bacterium
GTTTTCCAAGCTTGCTACAAGTCGCTCAATCCAGATGGCAGACTTGTTATCGTTTTTGCCCATAAGCACCCCGATGCCTGGGAAACACTCGTATCTGCCCTCATCCGTGCAGGGTTTGTCGTTGATGGGAGCTGGCCTATCCAAACAGAGATGGGCAATCGGACTCGTGCTCTCTCTTCCGCTGCACTTGCATCCTCGATCTGGCTGGTCTGTAAGAAGCGTCCAGAGAATGCTCGACCAGGGTGGGATAATCTGGTGCTTGAGGAGATGCAGAAGAATATCATTCAATGCCTGCGGGACTTCTGGGATGCAGGTATTCGCGGCCCTGACTTCGTATGGGCGGCCACGGGTCCAGCATTGGAGGCGTACAGTAAACACCCTGTTGTGAGAAAGGCGAATGAACAGGGCAAGACGCTGAGTGTGACGGAGTTCCTGGGGCATGTGCGGCGTATGGTGGCAGATTTTGTCGTTGGGCGAGTGCTCACACAGAATGGTGGAACCGAGACGGTGAGTGGGCTAGATGATGTAACTACCTACTATCTTCTCCATCGCTATAACTTTGGCCTGGAGAGTACACCTATAGGACCATGTATCCTTTATGCCGTCTCCTGCAATCTCTCGGACTCTCTGCTGCTCGGCAAGTGTGATCTGCTCGTGCGTACTGGTGGACAGAGCAAAGATGAGGACGAAGATGAGGACGATGAGGAAGGGAAGGAAGAGGGCACCAGCAGCACCGTCAAGTTGAAGCCCTGGTTACAGCGCAAGCAGGCAGGTCTGGAAGCAGCCGGGTTAAGCAGTCCGCTTATCGATAAAGTCCATCGGCTCATGCATCTGTGGCGTGCCGGAGAAGAACTCAAAGTCGATGAATACCTCGATATGCACGGGTTAGGCTATAACACACTCTTCGGGCAACTGTTACAGGCACTCATCGAATTAGCACCCGCTCAGAGTGAGGAACGGTCCTTACTGGAGAGTATCAGTAATCATGTAGCAGAGCGCAGTGGCAGACTTGCCAACCGCTTCCTTTGGACTGAGTAGAGAAGAGGAGAAGAAATCGTGAAACTAACCCCATGGCATGAAGTCGTGCAACTTCGCAGCGATCTGAAAACGGGCGAGCTTTCCCTCTCGCTCTTTGCGGCTGACCTCTATGACGTGATGATGGACAAGGCACGCCAGGTCTACCAGGACCCCTCACAATTTTTTAGCCTGACCTATCCCACCTTTAACCTGCGTGAGTTAGCCAAGGATGTGGTCTTACGCCTGGCAGGCAAGAACGATAAAGCCATTCGCCAGCTAGAACTCACCTATGGTGGTGGCAAGACCCATACACTCATTACCCTCTATCACCTGACGAACAATCCACGCTCCCTTCCCACTGATCTTCCCGCCGTGCAAGAATTTATGCAACATATCGGGCAAATGCCGCCCCAGGCCCGTGTAGCTGTGCTTGCCTTCGATAAGCTCGACGCGGAAAAGGGCATGCAAGTCCGTGGGCCTGATGGCGAAACCCGCTGGCTGAAGCACCCTTGGAGTGTTCTGGCCTTTCAATTAGCAGGACGGGAGGGATTACGTATCCTCAATGCGCGTGATGAGGAGCTTGAGCGAGAAAGTGCCCCGGCGGAGCCTCTACTGGTTGACCTCCTCTCAGTTCCCATCAGAGAAGGTCTGGCCCCGCTCATCCTCATTGACGAAGTGCTGATGTATGCCCGCGAAAAAGTGGGGCTTGACGCGCTCTGGCGCAGCAAACTGACCAACTTTTTCCAGTATCTCACCCAGGCCGCCACCAAGGTTAGTACCTGTGCGATTGTTGCCTCGCTGCTGGCCACCGACCCGATGAAAAGTGACACGTTGGGAAAGGAGATCACTCAGGAAATCTCTGCCATCTTGCGGCGTGAAAAAGAAGAGTCAGTGCAGCCTGTGCTCAAGGAGGATGTTGCGGAAGTATTGCGCCGCCGCTTTTTTGAGCCAGAGAGCATTCGCGACCGCAACATGTTTCGTAAGCACGTTACCTCTGTTGTCCAGGGCATCGCCGAGCTTGACGAGCAAACAAAAAAGGATATGAAAGGGGCGGAAAGCCATTTCCTGGAAAGCTACCCATTTCATCCCGATCTTACCGCAGTGTTGTACTCCAAGTGGACGCAGTTAGAGAGTTTTCAGCGTACACGTGGTATTTTGCGTACCTTCGCCCTTGCCCTGCGCGATGCGGAAAAATGGGATCGCAGTCCACTGGTGGCAACTAATGTGTTTCTGGGTGAGCCAGGGAAAAATGCTTTATCCGAGTCGGCACGAGAACTGACCAATGTGGCGGAAATGGAGGAGTACGAAGGGAAGCGACAAAGTTGGGCAAGCATCCTTGAGGGAGAGCTTGCCAAAGCACGCGCTATCCAGGCTGAAGTACGTGCCTTGCGCTACCGAGAGATTGAGCAGGCCGTCTTTGCAACGTTCCTGCACTCTCAACCCGTTGGGCAGAAGGCGCAGACTCGCGAGTTGCTGGTCTTGCTTGGGTCTAGCAGGCCAGACAAAATTGAGTTGGAGAAGGCATTGCGGCAATGGACAGAGGTCTCCTGGTTTCTCGACGAAGGTGCGTTCCAGGATGCCGAAACAGGACAGATTCAGTATAAGGGACTTCCAGGCTACTGGCGTTTAGGCTCACGTCCAAACCTCAAACAGATGCACCACGATGCCTGTACTCGCGTCTTACCAGGCGTAGTCGAGGACAAGCTCATCGAGGCCATCCGCAAGTGCAGTAGTCTGACGGCTGGTGCCTCTGGGTCTGGAGTGCGTGTCCACCCCCTCCCGGAAAACCCCAGCTATGTTGAGGATGAAGGAGATTTCCATTACGTCATTTTGGGACCAAAGGGGGCATCACGCCCTGGAAGTCCAAGCAGCGAAGCTCGCCGCTTCCTGACCGAAAAGAGCGGACCAGATGCCCCCCGCGTCTACCGAAACGCGGTGGTCTTAGCGGTTCCCTCCGTCGAAGGTCTAGAGGCAGCACGCAACGCGATTCGCAACCACGAGGGCTGGCTACAGGTTGAGAGCCAGCTCAAGGGACAGGATATCGACAATAATCGCAGGCAATTGCTTGAGTTAGAGAAGAAGGATACACAGGCGCGTGCAGCCGAACTGGTCAAGCAGGCATATACGATTGTCGTCACCATCTCCGACAAAAACGACGTTCACGCCTTCAAGGTTGTCCTGCGAGATAATACACCCCTCTTCAATGTGATTAAAGCTGATGTTCAATCTCGTATCCTTGAAGGGGCCGTGACAGCTGAAGCACTTTTACCAGGTGGCCCCTACAATCTGTGGCACGAAGGGGAGACCGAATATCGGGTCAACGATATGGAGAAAGCCTTTGCCCAGTTCTATCGCTTACCAAAGATGCTCAACCGCAAAGCCATCGTCGAAACTCTGCTCAATGGTTGCCGCAATGGATTATTCGTTCTACGCTCGACGCGTGCAGACCATTCGTTCAAAACGTTCTGGTATGACGCACCGGATCTCGCCAGCATCAAAGATCTGAACCTAGTAGTTGTGCTCTCAGAAGAAGCCGAACTTACGTCCATCCCTTCACGGCTCCTTAGCCCAGGTGCCTTGCCAGAACTCTGGCATGGCCCGCAGCTGTCATTACAAGATGTGTACAGCTACTTCTCTGGCAGCACACGCGTTCGAGGAGAGTACGAGGGAGAGAGCAATGCAATTCCCAGAGCTGCGCGAGAAGTCGTGAACGAAGCTATTCGGGCAGCAGTCAAAGAGAAAAGGCTCTGGTTCCTGTCTGGACGAGCCAGCCTGCTTGCAGAAGATGTACCTGTTGATCTGCTCACCGACGAAGCGACGTTGCAGGCACCACCCCCACCGCTGTCGGCCAAAGATGTCATCCCAGACAATCTGCCAGAGGCATGGAAGGGGAGAAGAGAGACAACGGCACAAGAGATTGCCGAGGCGCTCTCAGTGAAAATCGGAAAAACATTACCCTGGCTGATCGTGCGCGACGCCCTCACTGCGGCCTTTAATGCGCGTTTCGTGGAACGTGCAGGAGGCGGATGGCCCTGCGATTATGCTGGAGCTGGCATGGTACGGGTCTACCAGCGCAGCGAACAAGCATCACAAGGGCCAAAACCGCCAGCAGCAGGATCGACTCCAGTGGCCGCCGTCTATGAATCTAAACCTCCTATCTCCATAGTGCCAGGTGTTCTTGTTGCTGAGGCGACGCTGAGTGTGGGGGAGATACAAGATTTAAACGATCAGGTCGCGGCTTTGATGAAAGCGAGTGTTGATGTTTTTGGGTCGGAACCTAGATTCTCGCTTCGTATAGAGGTTAGGCCAAAGACACAGCCAACGAAGGAGCAGATTGCGAAGTTTAATCAACTGTTGGAAGAGGTTTCTGCTGCGTTGAAGCTTCAGTAGGAGGTATCAGTGCCTCTTTCCAAACTTGGAGTTTCGTGCTTACGAGATAGCAACTCTTCAAATTGTTCTTGTATCATTGCACGGTGTTTTTTCCTAATGTTGGCATCATCTCATCTTTAATACTGAGAATGCTGGTGGGAGTGCCTTCTTCGATTACCTGCTCCCCAAAATGATCATTGTCCTCAAACAGGGCTTTGGACGTTTGATTCGTACAACCGATGATAAAGGAGCAGTGGTGCTGCTGGACAAGCGGCTACGCAGTTCCTTTCAATTGCCTGCCCTCATTCGTCCCGGCTTGAGGCTTGTGGTTTCGCCATTGATCGCACTGATCCGCGACCAAGTGGAGAAGTTGCGCGAAGTGCCAGGGATGAGCCTTGTTGCAGCACTGGTTTCCGGGATGGATGCGGCAAGTCAGGAGGACCTGCTCCATCATGCCGCGAACGGACGGCTCAAGCTCCTCTACGTCTCGCCTGAACGGCTGCGTGATCCGCGTTTCCGTGCGTACTTTGACCAACTCCCCCTTGTCCAATTGGTCGTCGATGAAGCGCATTGTATCTCCACCTGGGGCCATGACTTCCGACCAGACTTCCTGTTGGTCCATGAAGGGGATGGGAAACATCCGAGTCATTGGCGTCTCACAGGCCAGACGGTTGCAAATACACGCTTACTGAATGAACTCCTGCCCTGCAAGAAAATAGCTATCGGGATCAGAAAGATCGCATGGCTGGAGAGATATGCTCAAAAGTGCAGATCATGCTATTATCCGACAAATATATATGGCTGCTGGGGAGAAAGCACCGGAGAAATGTAGCAGCGCATTACCTCGCGAAAAATCGTAATTCACTTATATTTTTCCAAATCATGGGATATCAATTCAAGGAGTTGTTTCTGATCCTGATTTTCGAGCAAGAACAAGTGATCTCCGGGTAAGGTATGAAAGTTGAATGGACCCTTTGTTAATTCCCGCCAGGCACTCACTTCAGAGGCCATGACTTTATCATCCATTTTTCCGTGAAACGCTGTTATAGAGATGTCAAAGATCAATTTATCTACCATATTGTAATCTCTAACCATTTGCAATTCCGCAAGGGTTGTTGGTAATAAAAGTCGTAGCAATTCCTCGCTTGCACCCGATGTCGAAAAAATCGCATCTGCGCCCAAGGCCGAAGTAATCACCGCAAGAATTTCGTCGATTTTTTCCGGCGAGAGAGAGGAAAGATTCTCTTGGTCTGGAATATCATCGTATCCTC
This sequence comes from Chloroflexota bacterium, assembly GCA_005879655.1. The sequence goes on from VBJK01000151.1 coordinate 5,658, forward strand.
TCTCTTTAAACTTTTCTCTGGTTGCTGACAGAAGTGGGTTAGGCAGAATCGTTGGCGATGAATACGCCCCAACGAAGAGATGTCCAGGTTTATTCTCAATCTCACTCCAAAGCTTATGCGCCAGCCGATAGGCCAGAAAAGCACCGATACTATGACCGTAAAATGCATAGGGACGGTCAAGTTGCGGAAGTATGACCTGTTTTAACACATCAGTAGCTCTCCTCACATCAGTAAAGGCCTTTTCTTTCACGCGGTTTTCTTTTCCGGGAAGCTGAACAGGGCAGACTTCTACATAATCGGGCAGCATGGCTTGCCACCCGCGATACAATGAAGCTCCGCCGCCCGCCCCGTACGGGAAGCAAAATAATTTTACCCTCGCTTGTGGCTTCGACTTGCGGTGAACAATCCATGAATCAATATCCATCTTATACGCGGGAAGAGGCGCATCCCTAATCTCACTATTCATTTGAAGCGGTTTTACAGCAAGAAGCGGAATGATTGACTCCGTTAACTCACGAATGCTCAGCCCGGTGATGAATAGCTCTATTGGCAAGAAGATACCCAGTTCTTCTTCAAGCTTTGTTTTGGCCTCTATGCCTACTATTGAATCCATACCGAGATCCATAAGCGATTCATCTGTGTTCAACTCATTTACCTCCATCTTCAGGATGGGGGCAAATGCCTCTTGCAAGTAATCATTCAGGCTGTTTCTCCATTGATCCTGGCTTAGACCCCTTAAATAACTTATAATTTTTGACTCATTTTTTGGCTCTTTTGTATGTTCAGGCTTTTCCAAATATTTCCTCAAAGCGTCTTCTCGCGCCTTGTTCAGCCCTTTCATTACACTACTACGTACCTGCGCTACCCACATGCCGTTCTGATCAAACAGATGAAAACTCCCTTTCAGTTGGCCCTTTATTTGTGGACTGTCTTGCAGTACTACATGACACCACAATACTTGATCTACGGGCTGGTTAATGCAAGCAAAGTCCTCCCATTTCGTCACCATATATCTCGTGTCTTTATCGGTGCTTCTGGATAAAGCTGCATGAAATAACTGTGCACAGGCATCAAAAACCCCAGGGTGGACTCCCATTTCATATTCAGAGGAGGTTTTCAAGTTATAAGGCAACCTGAGCTGTGCTAATGCCTCTCCCTTGCGGGACCAAACCTGTTCGAGCCACTGGACACCCTCACCTAAAAAGAGTCCTCTTTCTTGAGCACGGCGATAAAATTCCTCGCCAGAATACTGATCCGCGCAACGACTGATGATCTCCGATCTCCGGTTTTCTTCGTGCTCCCGCTCCATCGTAGGATACTGCAACAAGAGAATCGTTCCTTGCGTATGCTTATTCCAGTTCCCGTCTCCTTGATAGCTAAAAAAGGAGAAATTCAACTCACTCCCCTTTTCGGCGGTAAACGTTAATGAGAGAGTTACTGTCCCGCTGTCAGGGATCATTAATGCCATGAGGAAATCTATCGTTTGAATACGAAATAGCGTTGTCTGATAGAGCTTCTTTACTGCTCGACAGAGTATTTCCAGATAATACCCCACATGCAATACTCCATTTACGTCTTTCACATCAGGAACCGCATCCAAATTCAGAGAATACTCGACCTGTTTGGTCTTGATAGGAGAGTTGATGATCCTTCCGTCGAGGGGATTACTCGTCTGTATTTCTTCTTTCGTGCTCTCCGTTCTTACTTGGGAAACGAGGCCCTCCGAGGTAGTCTCACACCAAAAATATTTTCTCTGGAACGGATAGGTTGGCAAAATCACTTTCCGCCTGTTGTAACCTCGCTCAAAGCCCGACCAATCAACGTCTAATCCCAGGCAATACAGATTGGCCAACGTGCTCGTTAAGGTTCTCCATGGATCAACCACTGTGACGGATGGGAAGCATTGCGCACCATAATTGGTAAAAAAATCTTCTCGATAGTCTGAAGCAGCTACTATGCCTGTTTGCAAAAAATATTTATACTCTTGCTGAATAAGGTACTCAATACCTTTTTCCCTGTTCTGCTCTCCGGCAAAAACTTTTTTCCAATACATACTTGATATAGCCTCTTGTTTTTCAACGGGTCTGCCAGTGCTCCCGGAGATAATCCGCATCTGTGGAGAATTCAGCAGTGGCTTGCCATCTGCTTGTGCCGTCACTGCCCAATGTTCTAAAAGAGAGCAGAGTGCTGTTTCCATATCCATAATTCCAGCAGCACAGGCAGCAACAAATTCTCCGACTTGGCTTCCCAGAACCGCATTGGGTCTGATGCCCCATGCTTCCCATAATTTCAACAAGCTAAAGTGTAAGGCAAACGAAAGCAAATCGGCCTGCCATCCGGCAGCGTCGCGTATTCTCTCTCTTGATCCACTGCTCTCTAATAAGGAAATATTGGCTAACTGCTGGATGCGTTCGTCGCAGAAGCGGAGCGTTTTTTGAAAAATTGGCTGTGTTTCAAACAAGATTTGCACCAGTTCTGGATTGATTTTCCCATGTATAAGAAAGGCGAGTTTGGGATGCGTCTGATCTCGGCCTTTTCCTTCGATCACTCCTTCACCTTTATCCCCTCGAAGATATCCAGCTATTGTATTTTTCATTTGCTCCATGCTTTCAGCAATAAAAGCCATTCGGCGAGGAAATTGAGATCTCCCGGCGCATGCTGTAAAGCATATATTCTCTAGTTTCTCTTCGCTTGTCTGGTCAAAATACTTCTCGTATCTGGCTACGGCTTGAGATAAAGCCTTCTCATCCTTTGCTGAAAGGACTAGAATATGTAAGGGCCTCTCGCAAGAAGAATGCCAAGCATCACCTGGGGCGTCTTTGAGTTCTGAGACGATGACATGAGCATTGGTGCCACTAAACCCAAACGAACTAATCCCCGCAATCCTTGACTTCCCCGTTGTTTCCCAGGAGATCACTTCTTGGGGAACTATCGCAGGAATTCTTTCCAAACGGATTTTTGGATTGATTTTGTGCAAATGCAAGTTAGGTGGTATTTGCTTGTTCTGCAAACATAAGACAGATTTAATGAGACTTGCCATGCCAGCCGCTGCTTCCAGATGTCCTATGTTGCTTTTGGCCGAACCAATGTAGAGCGGCTTTTCTCTCTTGTTCTCTTTCCCAAATACTTCCGTCAATGCCTGAAACTCTATGGGGTCTCCCAAGGCTGTCCCCGTGCCATGAACCTCCAGATACCCAATATCTTCGGGGGAGAGGCTTGCCCCCTCAAGTGTTTTGAGGATCAATGCTTTTTGAGCCTTCCCATTTGGCACGGTCAGCCCACTTCCTGGGCCGTCTTGATTCACGCCAGTTCCCTTGATGACTGCTAAAATGGGGTCTTTATCACGCAATGCGTCGGAAAGCCTTTTTAATACCACGACTCCACATCCTTCACCACGACCGTATCCATCACCATCTGCATCAAATGTTTTGCACCTTCCGTCCTTAGCCAGAGCGTGTAACTCACAAAGAGAGAGAAATCCCAAAGGTATCAACAATAAATTGACGCCGCCTGCTAGAGCCAAAGAGGATTCACCTCTCTGTAAACTTTCACAAGCCAGATGAACAGCGACCAGCGATGATGAACAGGCCGTATCAAGAGAAATTGATGGACCATGGACTCCTAAAATGTAAGAAATTCTGCCAGAAGCAATGTTGGGCATAGAACCTGTAAGCATATAGGGGTTCACAGCAAGTCCTTCACGATGCAAAAAGGCATATTCGGAACCGATGATCCCGATAAAAACGCCGGTCTGCGTCCCTTTGAGCTGGCTCGCTGGAATACCTGCCCGTTCCAGAGCTTCCCAACTCACCTCTAAAAGCAATCTTTGCTGAGGGTCCATTTCAGCCGCTTCTCGTGGAGATATGCCAAAAAAGCGGGCATCGAAGTCTCCCACATTTTCCTGCAAGAATCCTGCCTCTTTGAGATAGATTTTCCCGGTAGCGTCGGGATTAGGGTCATAGAAATCCTCAATATGGAATCTGTCCCTAGGAATCTCAATGACTCCGTCGCCACCTTCCGTTAAAAACCTCCAGAATGTTTCGGCGTCATGGCATCCTCCTGGAAAACGGCACCCCATCCCAATGATGGCAATCGGCTCTCTCTCCTTTTTTTGCTGTTCCAGTTCTGCTTTTAACCTTTTTTCCTGTCTGGATGCCGGGAGAAGAAGTTGCTTTTCTATCTCTGAACAAGGAATACATTTGACGATGTACTCAGATAACTCTGAGATGTTCGGATAATCAAATATGGCTGTATCAGCAACATCAAGTAGAAAGCATTCTTCAAGTGAAACGCGAAACTGTTCGGCCATCACCGATTCCATCCCCATATCAAAGAATCCCTGATAAAGTTCCGGCACGTCAGGGGGATTAAAAGCCAGCAATCCAGCCAGTAAATCTTGCAGATACTTTTCAATCATTCCCTGGCGCTCACCTTCGAGTGCCTGACACAGTTTCATCAGGAAGGGTGAACTTTCAGGCTTCTCTGTTCTTTCATTCTCTTCCTTTCGGGCGGGGACTGTAGGGACAGAGATGGTCCTTGTCCGCATCCCTACGGGTGGCTCTAACAGCGCTTCTTCAGGCTGGTCGCCAGCCCAATAGCGCTCTTTTGAAAAGGGGTATGTTGGCAAAGGTACTCTCAAACATCTCTCATTTTGATACATGCGTTCCCAGTCAATCTCTCTACCGCTTGCCCAAAGTTCCGCTATCTTTTCTCCCATGGCCGGTGAAGATCGAACGGTTTTGAGACCGTTTTCGGTAACTTCTGCTTTGGACTGTTTTTCTGCTGTCCTATATCCAACGTAGAGACCATTTTTCCCAAAAGCCTCCCTATGGTTGAGAAATATCTCCAGTTTCTCAATGATTTCTGCGGCATCTTTCGCCGTAAATGCTAGCCTACACACCATCGAGTCCCGACCTGTTTGCAACGTATAAGCAATATCTTTCAGCTTTGCCATTTTATGCGGACCCTTCATGTATTTTTCCATGTAGTCTTTCAGGCGTCGAGCATAATCACGTAAATTTTGGTCTTTTTTGGCTGATAGCACAATAATTACAGGCTGGTTATCTAATTCAGCTTGAGTACCTTTATCATCCTTCGCTTGATATTCCTCTAGAATTATGTGAGCATTCACCCCTCCTGCCCCAAACGAACTGATCCCAGCACGTCGCGGGTACACCACCTCTTCCCCATTCACTTGCAATGCGGGCCGTCTCCACTCTTGTAGGCTTTGTTGAACAAAAAATGGAGTATTTTCAAAATCAATGTTGGGATTGAGTCTTGTTGTATGTAGCAACGATGGCACAAGCTTCTTGTGCTTCAGTTGAAGCACAACTTTCGTGACCTGGGAAATCCCGGCGGCAGCCTCCAAATGACCGATATTGGACTTGACTGAGCCGATGGCACAGAACTGTTTATCCGACGTATATTCCTTGAAGGCATCACTCAGACCCGTTATCTCAATGGGGTCTCCAAGTTTGGTTCCTGTCCCGTGGGCCTCAACATAGCTGATGGTTTGAGGATCGACATGAGCCATCTTCAGCGCTTGGCGAATGACTTCCGTTTGAGCAACTGGATTGGGAACACTATACCCAAACGTTTTGCCATCATTATTGATTGCCGTTCCCTTGATCGCAGCATAAATATGATCTCCATCAGCAATCGCTCTGCTCAGCGGTTTCAGTAACACCACTCCAACACCCTCTCCCGGTACAATGCCGTCCCCATCCTGACCAAACGAGCAGCAGTGCCCATTACTTGAGGCGAAATGACTTACACAGAGTAAAGTATATTTACTTGGGTGTAAAGAAAGATTTACTCCTCCTGCAATGGCCATAGCACATTCACCTCTTTTTATGCTTTCGCATGCCATGTGAATGGCTACCAGGGAACTGGAACAGGCAGTATCCAAGGCGATACTTGGTCCTCTCAGGTTGTAAATATAGGAGACTCGATTGGCGATGGAATAGGTTTGGGAGTTGACCGGTACAACGTTGTCTTTCTCATATTCCTTCAAGAGATATAACTGGTAATTATTATAGGAGACACCGGCGAAAACACCAACATTCGCTCTACCGTCCCCCGCGCTTTCATCTCTCAACAGTCGCTTGGAATAACCCGCGTCTTCAAAACATGCTGCGACGGTTTGTAGAAAAAGCCGCTCCTGCGGGTCCATAAAACGCGCTTCGAGGGGCGAAATATGAAAGAACAATGGATCAAATTTATCGACATCCGGCAGAAAGCCTCCCCATTTGCAATACATGCCCCCCGTTTTGCTACCAGTCACATTTTGAGGTTTATAATAAGCACGATAATCCCAACGTTCTTTCGGAATCTCGACTATACAATCTCTCCCTGCTTCCAAATTGCTCCAAAATGCATCGAGATCGGCGGCTTGTGGATATTGCCCGCTTATCCCAATAATGGCAATATCGTCTTCCAAGGTGAGCCTGGCGCAGAATTCCAAACCCCTTTGGGGAATAGGAGAATTTGGGGACACCCCAAACCCCGCCAGGGAGGCTTTGCCCCCTGGACCCCCAATCTCTATCACCTCTTGTGCTTTGGCACTAGTGCAGAACCCCAAAACCCTTTGGGGAATGGGAGCATTTGGGCACACCCCAAACCCCGCCGGGGAGGCTTTGCCCCCTGGACCCCCAATCTCTATCACCTCTTGTGCTTTGGCACTAGCCTCTCCGGGGTTGGCATAAGGCGTACAGGCTACAGCATCACTGACATTGGGAACACTGGCTGGGGCAACAATAATCTGCTGCCCCAGCTTACTGGCCTCCTGTACGGGGAAGAAAATGTGGTGGAAGCCTTCTTGTTGTAATACCGTTTGCCAGGTCTGCCACTCCAGGAAAGGACAACCTGGAAGGCGCATATCTGAATCTTCATATAACCACCAGCCTTCTAAAAGTCCAAATGTTAGATGGAGAAACATACTCTTGACACACGTTTCGTTGATGAGGAGCAATCCATCCCTCTTGAGGAGGGCCCTGGCATTGCGGAGAGCTTGGCGAATATTGCGGGTCGCGTGGAGCACATTGGCCGCAATCACCAGATCGTAACTGTTAGGGTTAATCTTTTGGTCGGCTAAGGGCACTTCTACGTTAAAGATCTCATAGGTCAAATAAGGATTCTGTGGCCCATAACTCTGTTGGGCATGCCATAAAAAGGCCTGAGAGAGATCGGTATAGCAATACTCCTGAATATACTCCTGGTAGGGAAGCAGCTTCTGGAAGACCATAGCGCTCGTTCCACCCGTACCTGCGCCAATTTCCAGGATACGCAGACGGGCTGATCCCTCAAGTTTTCTTATCTCACTCAGATAGGCTACGACAGTATCGGCCAGGATAGTATTAAAGAAGTCGGCCATGCGATTGCGCTGGAAAATCCCATCGAGCAGTTCCATAGAGGACTTTGGAAACAGAATGGCCGTGGCTGTAGTCTGACCAGTCAGAATCTCTGGCAGGGCATGCAAGGTTGCTTCTACCAATACGACTCGCGCTTTCAAGTCAGGATCAGCCAACCATACGGCCTTTTTGCGCTTCCATTCATGCCAACAGATCTCGGAGTCGATTGAGATCGGATCAGTAACACGCCTGGAGAGGGCGTCGTAGCTGAGATATTTCCGTTGTGCGAACACGGCGATAGTTTCATCTAACCAGCGATTGTAGCATATGGGTAAATCGACTCTTGTTTTTAGCTCTGCAATCGATGTCTGTGGCTCTGTAAACCAACCAGACGTTTGCAATTGCACCCAGAGCAAACGTGTGAGGATTTCATCCATTTCTTGCACTGGCTGGCCTAGTGCTGTATGAAGGCTCTCTATCTGCGCTTTTCGATCTGCACTAGTGCAGAACCCCAAAACATTTTGGGGAATGGGAGGATTTGGGGACACCCCAAACCCCGCCAGGGAGGCTTTGCCCCCTGGACCCCCAAGCCCTACTCCCTCTTTTGTTTCTGTACTAGGGCGTTGGAGAGGTTGGCTCTGGCTTCTTTGCTGAAAAAGTGCGTGCATTTTCTCTGCATGCTCTGTGAGAAAGTAGTCTGCTAGATCCCTGACACATTTGTACTGGAAGAATGTTGTGGCAGGAATTGGCCCAAACACATCTTCGATGATTGCATGTAATCGTTGAATCAGAATGGAATCCAGCCCATACTCGTCAAATCTCGCCTCTCGATCAAGCTTTTCCGGGCTGATTTTGAGAACAGTTGACAGGATGTTTGCAAAATAAGAGATCGCGAATGCAAGAAGCTCGTCCGGTTTGGCAACATCTGAATGGGCATGTCGGTTAGACAAATGCAAAAGGTTCTGAGAGATCGACGGCTGACTTGTCGCCGGAATGACTGATTGAGTTCCACACTCACTGTCGCGCTGATGCGCAAATATCCAATAGCTCTCTCTAGCGAAGGGGTAGGTGGGCAAATTGATCCGGCGGGGTTTATGGGCACCATAGAATCTGCGCCAATCAATGTGGAAACCATTGACCCATAACTCGGCTATTTTGCTCAGTTTTCTTTTTTCAATCCAGGATTGCAGTAAAGCTTGCGCCTCCTCATCCTCTTGAAAGGCCATCACTTTGTTCTTGCTTACCTGGCCTATGAACACATCTGTTGGCAGACTCTGATGAATAAAGCCCTCTAACGCTTTGAGCAACTCCTCTCTCGAAGATGCTGAAAACGCCAGACGGCAATCCATGGCCTCCCTGCCGATCTGCAAGGTATAGGCTAGATCTGCGAGACTGAGGTCATCTTGGGATGCTATCCAGCTTCTCATACGTTCAGCATATGTTTTTAGCTGTTCTTCGCTTTTAGCTGACAATGTGAACACAAGCACATTGTCTTGGTCTCCACTCATTGATGCTTGATGGTGAGTGGCTTCAGGAACGTATTCTTCGATAACTAGATGGGCATTGGTCCCACTAAAACCGAAGGAACTCACTGCCGCACAGCGTGGGACGCCTGCGGCAACTTCCCAGGGCTGGAGTTGGGTATTGATATAGAAAGGGGTATTGTCCAGAGAAATATGCTCGTTAAGCTCGGCAAAGTGAAGCAGGGGCGGCAACATCCGATGCTTGAGTGCGAGCAAGACTTTGATCACCCCCGCTATTCCCGCTACGGCTAGGAGATGCCCAACATTGCTCTTCACCGATACCAGGGCACAATACCTCTGTTTATTCGTAGGTGGTGTCTTCGATGGGATCGCCAAGTTTGGTTGCTGTGCCATGAGCCTCTACTAGAGAGATCGTTTCTAGATTGATGCCAAAGCGTTCGTAGACTTCCTGCTCCAAGAGAATCTGCGCATTGGCGCTGGGAGCGGTAATTCCGTTCGTCCTTCCATCCTGGTTGGTTCCCCAGCCGCGAATCACACCGTGAATGGGGTCTCCATCGCGTACAGCATCAGAGAGCCGTTTCAATAAAACAACGCCTACACCTTCCCCGATAACAAATCCATTCGCACGTTTGTCAAAAGTGAAACACCGACCTTCTTTGGATAACATTCCTGCTTTGCTGGTCATAATGTGCAGAGATGGTCCTGCTGTCACACATACTCCACCTGCTAATGCCAAATCACTTGTCCGTAACACGAGACTGTTACACGCTTCTGCGATCGCTACTAAGGAGGAAGAGCAGGCCGTGTCGATGGCCAAAGAAGGTCCTTTCAGGTTTAATGCATATGAAATCCGTGCGCTTAAAATGGATGTTGCAGCCCCTATGAGGCCCTGCGCATTTGTTCCCTGGTCAATCATGAATTGTCCGTAGCCATTAGGAGTGCATCCCACAAAAACGCTACAACGGCTTTCTGACAACTCCGACGCCAACAATCCTGCATCCTCAATACACTGCCAGCAACTTTCCAAAAAAAGCCGTTGCTGGGGGTCCATCCACTCCGCCTCACTTGGTGAAATATTGAAGAAGAGTGGGTCGAACTTATCCGCATCCTCCAGGACTCCCATCCACTTGCTATAGGTCTTGCGCGGAACTCTAGGGTCAGGATTATAATAGGTGTCTACAGGCCAGCGCGTAGGAGGAACTTCAGAGATGCAATCCACCCCTTGGGCCAGGTTGTCCCAAAATTCAGCCAAAGACTTCGCCTTTGGAAATTGTCCCGCCATCCCAATAATAGCAATTGCGTTCTGACTCGTTTGAGCTTGACGTTCATTTCCTCTCCTCTCCAAAGGATTAAATGTTGCTTCAATCCTTTCTTTCACTTCTGGTTGGTTCACAAAGGTTCTTTCGTGCATTGCCAGCTCGTAATCATAGGCAGCGGACACTCTTTCCCGAATGGATTTTGCCAAAAGCTCCTTGAGAGCCATCAGCGCTTCTCTAGGTGCCTGCGCTAACTCTTGCGCCAACTGAATAGCGTTGGGAAGAACTTCTTTGCTAGGGCAAACGGAAAACGAGACTCCCCTTGCTTCCAAATCTGAACCCCGGAATTTTTTGCCAGTATAGAGAACTTCCTGAGCTAAGCAAACTCCCAACTTCTCAGGGAAAATCAACGTTGCGCCAGCCCCTGGAGTGAAACCATACTTCATAAAATTGCTGGTATAATAACTCTCCCGGCTCATCACGATAAAATCGCAAAACATACCCAGAGACCAGCCAGCACCAATGCCATGTCCTTGCATTGCCGCAATCACCGGGATGCTGCAATCCAAAGCAATGCTGTAGATTTTCACATCCGTAAATTTGAACTTGCCCTCATGTATAGCTAATAAGCCCTCTTTCGTTCCACCAGAGGAAAAATAGCTGTCATAGCCGGTGAGAATGACCACTTTATAGCTTGAACTGGCAGAGATTGTCCTGAATGCCTCTAGTAGCCCATCAGCCAATGCGGGAGAAAAAGTGTTTTTATGGACACGGTCTTGCATGGTTATCTGGACAATCCCCTGCTCAATCTCGTGCATAGTCACCACAGGGTTTGTGTCAGGCAGGCTCTCTCTGCTCGTTTCCTCTTTCTGTAATGCAAGCGCGGAAGTCGGTTTTTCGCTGGGCGCATGGAGTCTAAGGCTCAGGGGGGCTCCAGCGCCCAGTATTTTTGTTAACTCTTGCTCCGCCTGTTCTGGACTTATCTCACCTGCTTGTAGAGCATGAAAAATTTCTTTTGCATTCATCAGGTTTTCTGTCATTGGACTTCTCCATTTTTCGGGATAACAGTGTTTGCCTTCCACTTCCCGACCTAAGTAATGGCAGATCTTTTATCAAGACTCCGCAACGTTTTGTGCATAGTCAGAAAACAATTGATCTGCTTGCTCGACACTAAAGATACCTGATTGAACTTTCTGTACGAGTTCTTGTAATGTGAGATCTGAAGCCGTAATATGCAAGTTCTTTGGCTCCAGTCCTCCTCTACTGATATCCAATTCTTTGGTCAGGAAGTTTGAGAATGAGCGAAGAGTCGGATAATCGTAGACTTTGGTGGCTGGCAGAGAGAGGCTATAGCGTTTGTTAAGGGCGTGAATCCACTCCACACCAATAACGGAATCCAATCCCATGTCACTGAAGTTGGTATCTACATCGATATCGCCTGGCTTCACGGATAACATCTCCGCCAAACTCAGGACCAGTTCATCTTGTAAGACTTGCTGTGTAGCAGGTGAGATTTTCTGTAATGAAATACTCTTTGGTTTGCCAACTCTTTTGGGCGAAGTTGTTCCGGCTTGGGTTGTTGGCTGTAAAGCATGTTGGACGACTGGTCTTTCTAGCCTGGACAATCCTGGCGGGGAGTGCGAGGCATTGGATTTTATCGGATCTGCTGAGGTGGCGTGATCTTCTGGCTCAGGCTTGTTTCTCGGTATCCAGAGGCGTTCTTCGACAAATGGGTAGGTTGGCAGGCTTATGGTATTTCCTCTTGGCTACCCAGGTGTCGATGGCTTTTTGTATATCCTCATCTGTGGATAGAACTCTCATGACTTCTTTACTATGTTTCACCGTTCCGCGAAACACATCGTCTAGTGCATTTCCACTTGACTTATTCGGATTTGGTGTGTATACCTGCTCTCCAGGGAGCCAGTGGGAGCTAATGTCTTTTCCCGACAACCCGTTTGGGATTGAAACTATCCCATCTCTGTCCTCTACAAACTGTCCAAGTTTCTCAGCGAGTTGCTTGATAGACTCCGCAATGATTGCCAGACGCTCTTCCATTGCTTCCCGTCCGACTTGCAGCGTGTAGGCTAGATCGGCTAGGCTCTCATCAGAGAATTGCTGATCAATAATCACCGCCAACAGTCGTTGAGCCTGCATTTTCAGTTGCTCTGCCTTTCTCGCTGAGAGCACAATGATGGCCGGGTTGTGCGCATCGACAATGATGGCTGGCCGTTGTTGCGCGTCTGGTACATATTCTTCCAGGATCACATGAGCATTAGCACCCCCAGCTCCAAATGAGGATATGCCTGCTATTCTGGGACATTCTCTTGTCTCCCCATTTATCTCGACCAGAGGCTGCTTCCAAGCTGTCGATTCTTGTTGCACCACAAAGGGAGTTTGAGCAAAATTGATATGAGCATTGAGCTCTTTGGCATGCAGGCTTGGAACAATCTGCCGGTGCTTCATTTGCAGAACAATCTTCGTCACTCCGGCGATCCCGGCAGCCGCTTCCAAATGGCCGATGTTTGATTTGACCGAGCCGAGTGCGCAGAATCCCGTATCCTGGGTATCCTGGCGAAAGGCTTGAGTAAGCCCGGTCACTTCAATCGGGTCACCCAACTCCGTTCCGGTCCCATGTGCTTCGATATAACTGACCATGCGAGCGTCTATCCCGGCTTTATCCAATGTGGTGCGAATGAGCTCCCTCTGAGCAGTCGGGTTGGGCACGGTATAGCCGTTGGTTGCCCCACCGTGATTAATGCCAGTTGCGCGAATGACGGCGTAGATTTGATCGTGATCGGCAATTGCTCTGGATAATCGCTTCAGGAGAACAACGCCAACACCCTCACCTGGAACAAATCCATTGCCGCCCTCTCCAAAGCTTTTACACTGCCCGTCAACCGAGAGCATTCTGTGTGCACAGAGCGCGATATAGTTGGAAGGGTGCAGATACAGATTCACCCCACCAGCGAATGCCATCTCACATTCGCCACGATGAATGTGCTCACAGGCTTCGTGAAGCGCTGTTAAAGAAGAGGAGCACATCGTATCAATTGGCATGCTGGGGCCTTGCAGGTCCAGCAGATAAGAGACACGATTGGCTACGGAACTGAAGGAGGTACGCAGTTGTAGGGGTGCAGGAGTTCTCAATGGATCAGTCGCTCGCAGGTCCTGGTCTTGTGAGAGTGACCATAAGGGATTGCCCTGTTTCCACAGGTCAAGACCATAGAGATTGAAGCCTGTTTGGGTTATGCCTGCAAAGACGCCGACTTTGCGGTGACACTGTAGGGCAAGTTGTTCCTTATTATAGCCTGCATCCTCCAAAGTCTCCCAGCAGGTTTCGATGAACAATCTCTCCTGGGGGTCCATGCTGAGTGCCTCGCGGGGAGAGAGATGGAAGAAGAGCGGATCAAAATCGGCAAATCCTTCGACAAACCCGCCCCATTTGCTGTAGCTTTTGCCCTGCTCTACCGCTTCGTGAAAGTCCGGCTGGTAGAAGCCTTCCAGCGGCCAACGCTCCTCTGGGATTTCGGTAATACAGTCTCTGCCAGCTTTTAAGCTCTGCCAGTATTTATTCAAGTTCCTGGCTTGCGGGTAGCGCCCTGCAATTCCTATGATGGCGATATCGTCCTGTGGGGTAGTAGGGGCGGGGCTTGCCTCCATACGTTTGGGAGGGGTCTGCCCCATAGACCTTAACTTAAGGGGTCCAGGGGACGGCAGTCCCCGCCGCAGGCGGCGAGAGGAGTGAAAGGGAGAGCTTGGGGACACCCCGAACCCCGCCAGGGGACTGCCGTCCCCTGGACCCCCGCTTCCGTCTTTGAAGTTTCCGAACAGGCTTCTCAGTTGTTCAGGGTAGCTGTGCAGGAAATACTCAGTGACGCTCTGAAGCGTCGGGTATTCAAAAAGGAGCGTTTTTGATAAGGGGCCGAAGATGCCCTCTAGTGCGTTGATGAAGCGCACAGCCATCATCGAATTAAAGCCATAATCTAACACGCGAGCTTCTGCGTCGATCCGTTGCACGGGAGCCTTGATGACAGCCGCCAGTTGTTTTTTAAAGTATGCGCCAGCTTTCTCGCGCAGTGCTTCGTGCTCTATGGTGAAGACTGCCGGTTGCCCTTCTGCGACGGCAAATGGTTCATAAGAGGCATTATCCTTATACGCCTGCTCAACATCTACAGTCAATCTATGTGATTGCTGCATCAATTGTTGCTTGAGGCGCTCTACCCGTCCGTGTAGCACTATTACCTGTGTCTGTTTACAAGCCAGAGCCTGATAGAGCGTCCTCATCCCCGTCTCCGTCCCCATGGCCTCCGCTCCCAGCCGCTCCCGCATCATCTGGGCAGTCTCCGCCTCGACCTGCATCTCCCCCACCTCCCAGAGCGGCCAATTGATCGAGAGCGTTGCTCCCTTGCGCCCACCCGCCAGAACTTGTGCCTGACGAGCGTGTGCAAAGGCATCCAGATAGGCGTTGGCTGCTGCGTAATCGGCTTGTCCCACATTGCCCATCACGGCGGAAAGCGACGAACACAGGAGAAAAAAGTCCAGGGGGATCTGTGAACTTGCATCATCCAAGTGCTCAACCCCAATTACCTTGGGAGCCAGTACTGCTCGCACGTCCTCTTGCGTCTTGTTGAGCAATAGCCTGTCGCGGAGCACACCAGCAGCGTGGATGATCCCATTCAGGTGTCCATGCTGCCGCAGCACCCTCTGGACGAGGACATGTACAGCGGGTCCGTCACTCACGTCTACCTGCTGATAGTCGATATATATCCCGCCAGTGGTGCTGTAGCCTGTGTGCCTTGCGCCACTGGTCTGAACACAGGCTAGATCACTCAATAGTGCATGCTGTGGGGCAGAGAGCGCGGATCGACCGACCAGAACGACGGTGGCGTTTTGCACCTGTTTGGCAATCTCCTGCACAAAGAGTCGGGCCAAGCCTCCTGCACCTCCACTGATAAGATAGCATCCTCCCTCTTTCCAGAGGTTGGCTGGAACAGAGGGGTGGGGCGACTGTAAGGCTAAGGTTCTTCGGAGGTCGCCATCTACCTCCTGCCACCCTCGCACCCAGCGCTTCCCATTCCGATAGCGGATATGCTGATCCTGTGGCGTGTGCTGGTTGTCGCGCAACCAAGCGAGTAACACTCTTTCCTCTGGCTCTCCTTCTACCTCTATCAGTTGTCCGTACAGCTTCGGATACTCTTGCTGTACCGTCTTGAGCACGGCAATGAGTGCTTCAAGGAGGGATGGTTCCTTTCTCCGTGCCACCACGACCTGTACCAGCATCGGTTCGGCAGGTCGTGAATGCAACAGGCGCTGAAGTTCGTGTATCAACCATACTACCGCCTCTTGGAAGCACTGTTCCCGGCGCGGGTGTTGGCTATGCCAATGAATCACTTTCAATCCTCGGTAGCGCCCACCCTCGGCAAGCTGAGCTTGAAGGTGTAAGGCCTCGATGTCTGCTAGATCGCACAGCACTACCAGGCAGGGGCTTGCCCCAATACCGTTCGCATAAGGAAGAAGTGCTGACCCTGTCCCTACTGGCTCAGCAATGGGCACTTCCTTCCAGGTGGGGGTTAGGAGCAGAGTCCGCGCCTCTTCTGAGGGGGAAAACTCCTTACGTACACCTACGGTAGGGGTTGGAAGCCAGTAGCGTTCGCGAGCAAATGGATAGGTTGGCAGACTGGTCCGATAAGGCAAGGCATGAGTTGTTGGGACGGGGTCTTGCGCCTGTCCAACCCCGGCGGTGTAGAGGAGCATCCAATCAATGTTCGCTCCCCGAACCCATGCCCATGCGAGCTTTTCGAGCTTCCTCTTCTGGCACCAGATATACAGCAGAGATTGAGTATCTTCATCGGTTTCAAAGAGCGTTGCATCACTTCTTGAAGGGAGATTGGTGCCTCCCACCAAACTATGCTTTACCTGAGCTGTATATATCCCTGCTGAGGCGTAGTTATTCACGAACCCCTCTAATCTTTGCAGTAAAATCTCGTGCGAATCGGCCACAATGCCCAGCCGATAGCCCATAGTCGCGCGACCGACCTGGAGGGTAAACGCTATGTCCTGAAGAGCGAGTTCTGGACGTGTTTGTATCCAACATCTCATGTCTTGTGCATAGCTTTTCAATTGCTGCTCACTCTTTGCAGACAACACAAAGAGGCTCGGCGTCTCTGGATAGGGCTTGTCCTCGTCCCTGCGGTCGAATTGCCTCTCGCGAACGTATTCTTCGATTACCAAATGGGCATTCGTTCCACTTAAACCAAAGGAACTTATAGCAGCACGACGCGGTGTTCCTGCCTCTGATTTCCAATCTTGTACCTCGGTGTTCACATAAAATGGGGAAGCTGCAAAATCAAAGTGCGCGTTGGGTTGCTGAAAATGGAGGGTCGGCACCAGTTTTTTCTGCTTTATGGCGAGCAAGACTTTTTGAACACTCGCTACCCCGGCCGCTGCTGAGGTATGACCGATATTGCTTTTGACAGAACCGATGGCACAATACTGTTTGCGTTGCGTTTTCTCTTGAAAAACGGTGGCTAGTGCTTCCAGCTCAATAGGATCTCCGAGTTGGGTGCCCGTTCCATGCATTTCGACGTAGCTAATACTTGCTGGATCGATCTGATAGCGCTCGTAGATCTCGCGTTCGAGGTCGATCTGGCTCTTGGCACTGGGGGCCGTAATCCCATTGGTTGCCCCATCCTGGTTCATGCCAGACCCAATAATGACCCCATAAATCTGATCATGATCGGCTTCTGCGTCTGCTAATCGCTTTAACACCAATGCTCCAGCGCCTTCTCCCGGCACAAAACCATTCGCGGATGCATCGAAGGCTTTGCATTGGCCGTCTGGAGATAACATTCCAGCACTGCACATGCCAACATATGAGCCAAGCGTCAGGTAGAGACTCACACCGCCTACCAGAGCCATATCGATTTCTTGACTCGCTAGGGCCTGACAAGCTAAATGTGTTGCCACTAATGAGGAAGAACATGCAGTGTCAATGCAAATGGCTGGTCCTTTCAGATTCAGCAAATAGGCAATGCGGGCTGCGGCAATGGCATAACCCGTACCCAGGAGATTTATTTCCAAAAGATTATGCTGATGCAGCAACAGGTCATATTCATGGCTCATCAAGCCAAGATAGACTCCACATTTTCTGTTGCTGAGCAATTGAGGGCTATAGCCAGCATCTTCAAAGGCCTTATACCCCTCTTCCAAGAAGAGGCGATGTTGCGGATCTATTGCCTCTGCATCTGCTGGTGCAATATGAAAAAATAAGGGATCAAAATACTCGATCTCATCGAGTGCTCCGAGCCATTTGCAATAGATCTTGCCGTCTGTCGCCGGGTCGGGGTCGTAATAGTTGGAGACATCGAAGCGAGTGGGGGGAATTTCGCGAATGGCGTTTTTACCCTGAACAAGGTTGTCCCAATACTCAGCCAAATTTTTCGCGTCGGGATACCTGCCCGACATCCCTACAATGGCAATAGCCTCTCTACGCCCTAAAGCTGTAGAGGCCTTAGTGCATAATCCCAAAACCTTTTGGGGAATGGGAGAATTTGGGGACACCCCAAACCCCGCCAGGCTGGCTTCGCCCCCTGGACCCCCAATCCCTACCACCTCTCGTGTTTCTGCCTTAGGGACCCTCTCGCTTTCTTGAAGACGACCTGGAGTGAGCGTGCCTTGCCCTACTGAAAGGTTTGCGTCGAGCTTTAATGCTTCTTTTGCCTCCTCAAGGCTTATCTCTCCCGCATATAAGGCTTGTAATATTTTCTGTGGAGTCATGAGCAATCCTTTTTGTGGTTCAGGTAATGCAACGCTTGTACTAGCACGGTTTCTAAAGGGAAAGCTGACGCAATAGTTGTTCAGCTTTTTGGGGATCTAAATTCCTTTGTTGTACTTGTTGAAGCACTTCATCCAGAGAAAGCTGCGAGCGCGACTGTACGGGCGTTTGGTGTATTGTTCCTCCGCACATCAACAAATCTTTTTGCAAAAAACTCGCTAGTTTACGAATAGTTGGATAATCGTAAACGATGGTTGCTTTCAAATGGATTGCGTACTGTTGGTTGATAGACTTTATCCATTCCACACAGAGAATTGAATCCAATCCCATATCTATAAAAGGCTTCTCTAAGTTGACCTCGCTCTCTTCCATATATAAGACTTGGGCTAGAGTCCTGGCTAGTTCTTCCTCTAAGCGGGGAAACGCCGTAGCCTGTGTCTCTTGCACCACCAGTTTCTCAGACTCCAATGCGATGGCTTTAGCTTGGGAGAAGGGCATACCTGATAATAGTGGGGCAGCTGATACTTGGAGCCGATCTCCTTCTGTGGGGGATGCAGCTCTCGACTGTTGGGTTGCTTCATTGCGGCTACGTGAGTGCACGGTGCTATCCGTCAATGTTCGTAGTGCAACTTTTTGTATTTCTTTTGAGTTCTCCCCTTGTGCCAGCAGACTCGGAGCGGTTATTCCTGTAGTGCGGTCATCTTGATTGATGACTGATCCTTTAATCACCGCATAAATGTGATCCCCGTCTTCGATGGCTGTATCTAATGGCTTGAGGATGAGAGCGCCAACGCCTGAACCCCGTATTTCTCTATGCGTCTCATGGTTAGCAGGGCTTTCTTCTCCGATGCTAGACACAGATGTTTTATGGCTAGAGTCTATGTTATAGACTCCTGACAAACTGATGTCATTAGCTTTCTGGTCCATCAAGATCCTCCTTTTTCTCGTTGCCTTTGGAACATGGCCTCTGTGGCATGGGCTAGCCAATCTAAATGATATATAAACATTTCTTGTAAAAGAAATTAATGAGATTATAACATGCCTTAAATGAAAAAAGCAATTGCTACCGTACTAGAAGGTAAATCCCCATTGTATTAAAAAGTCCTTAATGAGATTAGAACGTGCTTTAAATGAAAAAAGCAATTCATACCGTACTAGAAGGAATTTTTCCATTAGTTTGCGCTTAGATAGTCAAAAAGGTAATCATAATAAAAATTGCATTTTATGATTCTTCTATACGCTTGGCATTTTTATGTTACTATGATATATTTAAATCAGGAAGCCGTTTTGTTTGCCATGATCTAGAAACATTACCAGAGAGGGAATGAGCAACATGGATATAGAGATGCAAAAGGTATCCAGGGAGATCCTTATTAATGAGCTAGGTTCTTCAACTGAAGAGCGAGTGGCTTGGTTTCACCACATGCAGAAAACCCAACCGATACGCTATCGTCCAGAGTATAATCTGTGGGAAGTTTATCGCTACAAAGATGCCCAGCAAGTGCTCTCGGATTGGGCCACATTTTCCATAGAGAAAAATTTTCCAGAGGATTTGCCATTCCTGTTGGGGAAGTCTGATCCACCACGGCATCGCCAACTCCGAAGTCTGGTGTCAAAAGCATTCGCACCACGGCGTATTGAGGGACTGACGCCACATTTCATCCAAATTGTGGATGGGTTGTTAGAGCCAGCCAAAGTCTTGGGAAAGATGGATGTCATTGCTGAGTTTGCCTATCCGTTGCCAGTGCGCGTGATGGCGGAAATGTTGGGATTGCCGCTCTCAGATCAGGAGCGTTTCCTGCAATGGTCTTACCAACTGCTTGGTCAAATGATAGGAGTTTCGGACCCCGATAACAGCGAGCTTGTGCACTATTTCTCAGAGCTGCTAAACGAGCGGAAGAGCCAGCCACGCGATGATTTCATCAGTGCATTGTTGGAAGCAGAGGAGAATGGAGCACATTTGACGCATGAAGAAATTCTCAACCTGTGTATGGAGATGATGATGGTGGGAAATGTCACTACCACATGGCTACTAAGCTGGATCATACACCGTTTGTGTTTGCATCCAGAGATTTACCAGGACCTGCGTGCTGATCCATCGTTGATACCGGGGGCCGTCGAAGAAACGTTACGTTATGATTTTTCCTCCTTCGACCTATGGCGCTCTGCTCGCCACGATACGGTGCTGGATGGGCAGGAGATCAAAGCAGGTCAGTATGTACTGGCCCGGATATCCGCAGCCAATTTCGATGAAACGTATTTTCCTCATTCCGAACAGTTTGATATCCGGCGTTCTCCCAATCCTCATTTGACGTTTGGTCATGGCGGCCATTCCTGTCTGGGCGTTCTAGTGGCCCGTTCGGAGGTGCGCACTGCCCTGGAGAGAATCGTTGCACACTTCTCTGAGATTCGCCCGGACCCTGAGAAGCCTGTGCAATATACGGACCATAGTCGAACTGCTGGGTTTATTCAGTCTCTCAGCGTACTCTTTACACCTTCCTGAGTGGTTACCACTTTTCTGAGATTCGTCTGGACCCTGAGAAGCCTGTGCAATTTGTGGAACAAATAGGAGCACTGCATGTTATGCAGTCTCTTGATATGCTCTTTAAAAGCGAAGGGAAATAATAAATGGAAAATACAGCAAATAAAGCTATTGCTCGAAGTTTAGTTGGTGGCCTAACCGCGGGGAACTTGGATGTGGCAAATGAGCTTCTCTCGACCGATTTCATCGCTCACATGTCAGGTTTGCCTGAGCCAATACGTGGTGTCGAGGCTTTCAAACAATATGTGTCCGTTCTTGCAGTCGCTTTCCCTGACCAGCATTACACAGTCGAAGATGAGATCGCTGAAGGAGACAAGGTCGTACTTCGTTGGACAGTTCGTGGTACCCACAAAGGGGAGTTCAGGGGCATCCCTCCAACAGGCAAACAGATTGCATTCTCAGGGGTGAACACCTACCGCATAGCCTCTGGCAAAGTTGTGGAAGAGTGGTCGGATTTTGACCGGTTGGATATATTGCAACAGATCGGCGTCATTCCACGGGCCTTCAATCCTTGATTCGTCGGCTGCTACAGCAACGATTGAATGCGCTGGCGTTACAGTTATGCAGTAAACATCATACTTAATAATACGCTATTAAATCTGTGAAGGAGATACATATGTCTCAGTTTGACTTTGATATTGGCATTATTGGTGGAGGCCCGGCAGGAGCTACTACAGCAGCTTACTTGGCCAAAGCAGGTCTCTCCTGTGTGATATTTGAGCGGGAGCTGTTTCCACGACCACATGTCGGAGAATCATTGGTCCCGTCCTCTACACGAGTCTTTAAAGAGATTGGCTTTCTAGAACAAATGGACCAAGCAGGGTTTCCCAGAAAGTATGGAGCCGCCTGGACATCGAGTGGCAAAGGTCCGGTCTATACTGAGAGCTTTGAAGGTTTAGAAGCTGATTGCCATGCAGGCATACGCTTTGAGGAACGAGAGCAACCGGGTGTTGACCGCAACTATACCTTTCATGTGGACCGAGGCAAGTTTGACTTGATGCTCTTGCAACATGCTCACCAATTGGGTGCCACTGTTTACGAAGGGCTTCGCGTACAATCTGTTGACTTTTCGCAGCCAGGGCTACCACAAATTCACTTTCCAATAGGGCGTAGAGATACTCATACCACTGTACGTCTCGTCGTCGATGCGAGCGGACGGCGTACGCTACTGGGCAATCAGCTCAAGCTCCGTCTTCAAGACCCTGTCTTTGACCAATATGCCATCCATACTTGGTTTGAAGGCTATGATCGCAGCATTCTGGCCCACGACGCTTCTCAGCATGATTATATTTTCATCCATTTTCTCCCTCTTACTAATGCCTGGGTCTGGCAGATCCCGATTACTGAGACCATCACTAGTATAGGCGTTGTTACCCAAAAGAAGCAATTTGCTGGGTCGAAGCAAGAACGTCAGGAGTTTTTCTGGAGGTGTCTAGAGAGCCGACCAGAACTGGCTATAGGGTTAAGAGCAGCCAGGCAAATGCGCCCTTTGACGCATGAGGGAGATTATAGCTATGCGATGAAGCAGATCTGTGGAGATGACTTTGTGTTAGTCGGTGATGCCGCTCGTTTTGTCGATCCTATCTTTTCAACAGGAGTCAGTATTGCGCTCAACAGTGCTCGCTTCGCCAGTGCTGATATTCTTGCCGTAGCCGAGAGTGGCAACTTCCGTAAGGAGAACTTCAGCACCTTCGAGACGACATTACGACGCGGAACAAAGAACTGGTATGAATTTATTTCAGTCTACTACCGGTTGAATGTACTTTTCACGGCCTTTATACAAGATGAACGTTACCGTCTGGATGTTGTCAAATTACTTCAGGGAGATGTCTACGATGAAGATGAGCCAAAAGTGCTCAAGTTGATGAAGGAGATCGTCAGTCAAGTGGAACAGAACGAACAGCATATCTGGCACAACTACCTGGGTAAGCTCACCGCCAATGCCTTTATGCCCATTTTTTAGTCATACATCGAAGGACATAAAAGGATAAAACATGGATTTTTCTTGGACTGAGGCACAGGACGGAATATCCTATATGAAGAGAAAAGAATTATGAGATGAACCGAACGACCATTGTTGAACAGTTAAAAAATTATATTGCGCAGGATGTCCTCTTAGGGAAAGATAGCGGCCTGGATGAAATGACACCTCTCCTGGCATGGGGACTCATCAACTCTCTGGAGATGGTAAAGTTGCTACGTTTTATTCGCCAACGCTTTAGCGTGGATATTTCCACCGACAAACTCTCTGCTGACTCCTTTACCGATATCGCATCTATTGCCAATCTTATCCTGGAACAGATGCCCACTCAATCCTAGAACTTTGTAGGTTTGTATTCATGAGAAAGATAGAGATGCAGGATATTAAGCAGGAGCCAATAGCGATTATTGGGATAGGATGTCGTTTCCCACAAGCACACAATCCCCAGGAATTCTGGACTCTTCTGTGTGAGGGAAAAGATGCGATTTGTGAAGTTCCTGCAGATCGTTGGGATATTGAAAAGATCTACAATTCAGACGCGACATTGCCGGGAAAAACAGCGAGCCGTTGGGGAGGCTTTCTTGATCAGGTAGACCAGTTTGATTGGCGGGCCTTTCGCATGCTCCCTCGTGAGGCCACTGCTATGGACCCGCAACACCGTCTCTTACTGGAAGTGGCCTGGGAAGCCCTGGAGGATGCTGGATTACCATTGGAGCAAGTGGCTGGCAGTCAGACCAGTGTCTCGCTTGGCATTGGCTGGAATGACTATCTGCGTTTACGTGCTCGTAGCTGGTCGCAACTGGACGATTACACGGCTCTAGGCAACGCCGATGGTGCGGCTGCACATCGTCTTTCGTATTTCTTTGATCTCAGAGGTCCCAGTGTTACGGTCAATAGCTTGTGCACATCAGGACTTTCTGCTCTTCACCTTGCCTGTCAGAGTCTGTGGGCTGGCGAGGCAAGTCTTGCGCTTGCCGGTGGTGTCAGCCTGACATTATCGCCTGACAGTATGATCATGGTCTCTCAAGCGGGACTGCTCTCACCAGATGGGCGCTGCAAAACGCTTGATGCGGCAGCCGATGGCTACGTGCGAGGTGAAGGTGCTGGCATTGTTGTGCTCAAGCCTCTGTCTCAAGTCAGCAGGTCTGATCGCGTGTATACTCTTATTCGTGCCATAGCATTCAACCACAATGGCCACAATACGTGGATCACTGCTCCCAGTCAGACGGCGCAAGAGGCCTTGTTGCGAGATGCCTATCGCAAAGCGGGTCTTCATCCAGCTCAAGTCGATTATGTTGAACTGAATGGGACAGGATTCCGGCGTGGAGATGCCATTGAAGCCAAAGCTCTCGGTGCAGTGCTTGGCAACTGCCCGCAACGTACACATCCCTGTTTCATAGGATCAGTCAAAACGAACATTGGTCATCTAGATGCTGCATCGGGCATTGCCAGTGTGATCAAAGTAGCTCTCTCGCTCTATCATCGAGAAATTCCTTCGACCTTGAATCTGCAAACAATCAACCCACATATTCCACTTGACGACCTGCATTTAGCAGTCCCTCAGACCAGCACGCCATGGCCTGAGAAAGCAGGAGTACCAATTGCTGGGGTAACAACGCTCTCCTTTAGCGGGGCGAATGCTCATGCTGTCCTGTCTGCCCACTCCAGCATTGTGGATGAAACTTCCCTTGAGGACGATTCTCTCTGCATGCAGTGAACAGGCTCTCTACGGGCTAGCAAAAGCGTATGAGGATTTCCTGCAAACTCAAGTCTCTAATACTGAATCTTCTTGGCGGGACATTTGCTATTCTGCCAGTGTGCGTCGAACCCATCATCGTCACCGACTCGCTGTTCTCGGTCGTACACCTCAAGAGGCAGCAGAAGCACTTTGCTTTTCTATCCAGAAACAGTTTTCCTCTGATAATATTCAAGAAAATAATTCTGAGCGGCAAAACGAAATACCTGCATATTTAGCAAACCTGAAGAGGCTTTATACCTCGGGGCATGAGGTGAATTGGTCTGAACTCTATCGAGAAGAGGAGTGTCATTGTGTCAGCTTACCTGTCTACTGCTGGCAGCGTGAACGGCTCTGGCCTGATTGGTTGGATGTTGAGGAAATCAGCACTCCACCTGAACAGAGAGGTAGCATGCTACCTTCCGTGAGCGACTCACCTACACAACTAGCTGCAACTGCCCTAGAGAACAAACAGTCAGTCCTTAACCAGTTGCGCCTAGCTCTTGCTCAGGAACGGCCAGAGATCCTACGCACAGCTCTTACAAAACAGGCGCAGGAGCTTCTAGGCCTTGATGCAAAGCAATCGTTTGGACCACAGCAGGGGGTGTTTGAACTGGGCATGGATTCACTGACTGCGACCCGCTTTGCCAATCAACTGCAAGTGCAGCTTGGATGTTCTCTCTCGCCTATTCTCCTTTTCTCTTATCCGACGATTGAAAGCTTGGTCAATTACTTACTCAAAGATGTGCTAAGCCTGCTAGTACTGGAACCAGCGATCACGCATGAGTTTGTGCAGACGCCACAGCAGAGTGAGAGCCAGAGATCAGTTGTTTCTGATTTTGAGAACCTTTCTGACACCGATATTGAAGCTTTGCTTGCCTATAAACTAAATGCCATTGAGGCAGGCACTCTATTGAGAGAAACCATTGAATGAGCGATAGGAGAGAACATGTGAAAGATTCGAGTATACTAAAACGTGCTTTAGTGACTTTGGATAGGTTACAGGCAAAGTTAGAAGAGACTGAGCAGGCAAAAAAGGAACCAGTGGCCATTATCGGGATGGGATGTCGTTTCCCCGGTGGCGTTCATTCTCCTGGAGACTTCTGGCGCTTGCTGTGCAATGAAGTCGATACCATTAGTGATATTCCCGCTGAACGCTGGGATGCGGATGCCTTCTATGATGCTGATCCTCAGACTCCTGGCAAGATGTATACGCGCAAGGGATCCTTTGTGGCAGATGTCGATAAATTCGATCCAATGTTTTTTAGAATCAGTCCGCGTGAAGCACGCGGGATGGACCCTCAGCAGCGATTCCTCTTAGAGGTCGGCTGGGAGGCTCTAGAAGATGCTGGACAAGCAAACAGCCGCTTAGCAGGGAGCCAGACCGGGGTATTTATTGGTATCATGTCACAGGATTATGCACGCCGCTATGAACAAGGAGGCGACCTCCGCCTGATCGATGCACATTATAGCACTGGCAATGATTTTAGTTTTGCGTCTGGCCGGCTCTCGTATACTTTTGGCTTGCAAGGACCAAGTATTGCGATTGATACCGCTTGCTCCTCTTCCCTGGTGGCAGTGCATCTAGCATGTCAGAGCTTGCGGACAGGCGAGTGCGATATGGCACTGGCTGGTGGAGTGAGCTTAATCCTCTCGCCAGAGATCAATATTTTCTTGTCCAAAGCTGGAGCCATGGCACCCGATGGTCGCTGCAAAACGTTTGATGAAGCTGCGGATGGCATGGGCCGGGGAGAGGGATGTGGAGTTGTAGTCCTCAAGCGTCTTTCGGCGGCTCTGGCCGATGGTGATCGCATTCTCGCACTTATTCGGGGCTGTGCAGTGAACCACGGTGGTTCCAGTGGTGGCCTGACCGTTCCGAACGGTCAGGCTCAGCAGGCATTGATTCGTCAGGCACTGCTGAACGCCCAAGTGACACCATCTCAGGTCAGCTATATAGAGGCTCATGGCACCGGAACCATTCTTGGCGATCCAATTGAGATTCAATCGCTCAATACTGTGCTCAGCGAAGGTCGTACTCTGGATCAACCAGTCGTAGTAGGCTCGGTAAAGGCCAACATTGGTCACCTGGATGCAGCGGCGGGTATTGCAAGCCTGATCAAGGTTGTATTGATGCTCCAACACGCCGAAATTCCTCGTCATCTACATCTCAAACAACTCAACACACGTATCCCTTGGTCCGATATTCCCTTGGTTGTCCCCACTAAGAGAAGCCCCTGGTTGACAAACAATGATCGGCATCTTGCAGGCGTCAGCTCTTTTGGCATGAGTGGGACCAATGCTCATGTGGTGGTGGGGGAGGCCCCGGAGGTACTAGTGAAGGCAGAGACAATGAAGTTGCCAGAGCGTGAGTACCATATCCTGGCACTGTCGGCACACACTGAGACGGCGTTATGGCAGTTGGCAGGTCGCTATGCGACTTGGCTAGGAGCACATCCGCATGCATCGTTAGGAGACGTAGCCTATACGCTAGGGATTGGGCGAGTCCACCTGGAGGAGCGGGCAACGTTGGTGGTGGACACAGTTTCGCTGGCTCAACAGCTCCTGAGCCAGTTGGAGCAGGGTGACGTCAGTGGTCTATGGCGTGGCCATCATACGAGCAAGCCCAAGGTAGCATGGGTCTTTACCGGACAGGGTAGCCAGTATGTCGGGATGGGACGTGAACTCTACGAAAGTCTGCCCGTCGTGCGTGAGATGCTCGACCACTGCGCCGGGCTGTTCGGGTCAGATCCAGGACTCTTAGAGGTGCTCTTCGGGGAACAGGAAGAGCTACTCGATCACACCCGCTACACGCAACCAGCGCTCTTTGCCTTGGAGGTGGCACTGGCGCAGCAGTTGAGGAGTTGGAACCTAGAACCCGATGTCGTGCTTGGCTATAGTGTGGGCCAGTATGCCGCAGCGGTCGTGGCTGGGGTACTGAGCCTTGAGGACGGACTGCGCTTGATCGCCAAGCAAGGGGAGCTGATGGGAGCCCTACCAACTAGCGGGGCGATGGCAGCAGTATTTACCGATATGGGCACCGTCGAAGCATTGCTAGCAGCAATGCCCTCCCTCTCGTTGGCGGCTGACAACGGATCGTATCTGGTGATCAGTGGTCCCACTGAGGCACTACTGGAGGCACTGACACATCTGAAGGAGCAGGGGATACGTACGCAGGTCTTGAACACGTCGCGTGCTTTCCACTCAGATCTGCTGGAGCCAGCACTCGAGGAGTTTGAGGCCTTTGCCACAGAGGTGCCATTCCAGCTAGCGGACAAGACCTTGATCTGCAATCTGACCGGTGAGGTGCTGGCAAGTGGGCAGGTGCTGGATGCAGGATATTGGCGACGACATAGCCGGGAGCCAGTACAGTTTGCTCGTAGCCTGCGTACAGCAGCCGAACTAGGCGTGGGTGTAGTAGTGGAA
>VBJK01000393.1 GCA_005879655.1 Chloroflexota bacterium
AAGACCAATGGGAAGAGGCCGAACACATATTCCGACAACTCACTCAGACAGGTGCCCAGGTACCAGCGTACTGGGGAAACCTGGGGGTATGCCTGATAATGCTAGGGCGCTACGACGAGGCTGAAGAAGTGCTAAAGCAAGCGCTCGCCATTGATCCTGACTATCCCATCGCGCGCGATAATTTGCAGACCTTGCCGGAAGTTCGACGCACAAAGAAACCCATAGGGCTTGAACTGAGAAATGCGATGCGTGAGGAAGATAGCCAACAATCGCTTACCCTCTATGAGAAGGATGAAGAGGGTACCATTACCAACCGCACCACACTTGAGCAGCCCAGCAATGCCACGCCGCGCACCCGCAGACCGCTTGGAAAACAGCCTCCACGCTACGATTTATTCCTTAATCACCACCGCGAACGTTTTACCACCTGTCCACGCTGCCAGATTAAGACACGACCGCGCAAGTTCTGTCTGGTCGTTAATGTGAAACCAACATATACAATGATCTTCAACAAGATATGTCGCTTCTGTTACGTCTGTAGCCTGCTGATCATTCATCAAGATCAGCTAGAAGAGCAACTCGTGACACACTTTACGACAATTAACCCGGAGGTCATTGGCAACGACTATCGCGTAATAGGGACGCTAGATAGAGACGAGTGGGAGCGCAAGAAGCGAGAGCCAATCGCCTTCGAGCAACTAGTAGAGTATTTGCATGATTTTCAGGAAGTACTCACTTTTGAGCGTGTACCTATATAAGCTGTGTCAATATCTATTCGGTATCTTTAGTGATATATCCTTACAATTGCATGAAGGTCGGGTAATATACCATCCCTATACAAAGCGAGAACATCCAATGAACGCAGGACAGCAACAGATTGCCGTAAACGGCGTCCACATCGGAGTCATCGAGCATGGTAAGCGAGGTAATCCCCCTCTGGTACTGCTACACGGCTTCACGGGCAGTGCAGCAAGTTGGGGTACACTGCTGACTGACTTGGCTGCATATCAATCCCGTTCAAATAAGCCCCCCACCTCCCCCCAGGGCACCCACAAGGGATGCCCCTACGATGGTACGGATACCCCTCGCAGGCCGCTTCCTACCATTGTAGAGGCATCCCTTGTGGGTGCCCTGGGGGGGGCAGGGGACTTATTTGAACGGGATTGGGCCGCACATAATCTGCATGTGATCGCACTCGACATGTTAGGCCACGGACAATCCGCTGCTCCTACCGATCCTGCGCGCTACTCGATAGAACACTGCCAGACCGATATCATTGCAGTATTACAATCACTAGGCATACGGTCAGGAGAAGCTATCTTACTCGGCTATTCGATGGGTGGGCGTATCGCATTATACTGTGCATTTTCCGGCTTTTTTCGTGCGCTGATCCTGGAAAGCGCATCCCCCGGTCTGGCGCACCCGCTTGAACGCGTGCAACGTCACCAGAGCGATATGGCACTAGCCGATCGTATCGAACGCGAGGGCATTCCCGCATTTGTCGCGTACTGGGAACAACTCCCCCTCTTCGCAAGCCAGCGCTCCCTCCCCAAAGAGAAACAGGCCACACTACACGCCCAACGCCTCCACAATCGCGCAACAGGACTCGCCAATAGCCTACGCGGCATTGGCACAGGCATCCAACCAGCCTTGCACGCCCAATTGCCAACGCTGACTATCCCAGTGCTGCTGATTACGGGCGAACTGGATACAAAATTTTGTGCGCTTGCCGAGCAGATGCAACAGGCATTGCCGCTAGCACAATGGTCTGTTATGCCTGGGGCTGGCCATGCGGTGCATCTGGAGCAGGCTGCATTGTTTGTGCGAGATGTGGCGGGATTTTGTAGATCGGTTGTAGATAAGCCGTGCATGTAAAGATCGTAGATGCGCAATTTATTGCGTTAGGGGCACAAACAAAGAAGACCAGGCACAATAAATTGTGCAGCTACGGGTATTTTTAGATCTACGGGATGTGTTACTACTTTCCTGAATGTAAAAAAATGACATGCGCCGAATTTTCATAACTTCTGGTCAATTTCCGATGGGAATCATATAATAAAGCTCATACACAAATCCCTTGTCAGGCAAAAAGCAGAGTAATGAGCACAACACGATGAAGTCTTTGACCACAAAAAACCTTGTAGACGTTGAACTAATAGAGAAAGCTGAAGCTGACGAAAACAATAGTAGTACTTCTCCTCGCTTGCCACATCCCATCCCATATCAAGGCAGCAAAAGAAACTTGGCCCCAAAAATATTGCAAGTTTTAGAAGGCAGAACATTTCGTCGATTTGTGGAGCCATTTGCCGGTTCAGCGGCCATGACAATCGCCGCCGCGCATGCACAACTAGCAAAAGAATATATTATAGGTGATTCTCTCACGCCACTCATCGGTATCTGGCAGCAGATATTATCTTCTCCACATCAGTTAGCAACGGCTTATGAGGACGTATGGCATGGGCAATTAGCGCACAATGACGACTATTATCATTGTATTCGTGATGAGTTTAACCGTACGCAAGACCCTGCTTTATTACTCTATCTGCTTGCCAGATGCGTCAAGAATGCATTGCGCTTCAATCAACAGGGTCAATTCAATCAGTCGCACGATAAACGTCGCCTGGGCATGCGCCCCAACAAAATGCACAAGGAAATACAAGGGGCGTATCTGCTTCTAGCAGGCCACACAGCCGCAATACATGGAGACTTTGCACAAACCATTGCCTCAGCCACAGAGCAAGATCTCATCTACATGGACCCCCCTTATGAGGGTACCACCACCGGAACGGATAAGCGCTATTACCAGGGTCTTGATCGAGAGCGTCTTATCACCATCTTAAATGACTTACAATGCCGTAATGTGCCATTTATTTTGAGCTATGATGGTCGATGCGGCGATAAAGTATATGGTGAGCCATTACCATATTCACTCAATTTGCGTCATATAGAGTTGTTTGCGGGTCGCTCTTCGCAATCTACGCTGAGTGGGCGCGCTGAGGTGACGGTGGAGTCGCTGTATTTGTCGAAGAATCTATGTTAATCTGTCTTGATCTCAAATCGTAGCCACGCAATTCATTGCGCACGGCGTACAGGTGCAACACGTACCGTAGCCGCGCAATTCATTGCGCATGAAGCACAGTTGCAACACGTCCCGGTAGCCGCGCAGTCCATTGTGTCAGTATTCAGCAGGTTCTGGTCATGAAAGCGTATATGTACCCGTCCACGTACCTGATCCGCCATATCTCCAAAAGGAGAAATTTGCTGTGTCGCAGGCGAAATCCGACGAAGGTGTTCCAGGATAGGTTAGGGATCCGCTAAAATTACCTTGAGCAGTATAGCTTCCAGACAGTCGCTCAACAATATGAGGACCTTGCATAGTACAAGTGATCTGAGTACCATTATTGTTCAGAACGACTACATCAGAAGTGATAGTCTCGGTATAGGCGAAGTTTCCACCTTTGTACGTGCCGCCAGTACAGGTGAATGCCCTGGTCTCGCTGAATGGCATCCCATTATTGAGTGTACTACTACTCTGTCGCTGTAGTTGACCAGTATCACCGATCCCACAGACGCTACCTCCGGCGGGATCAGGGTGCCCAGTGACGATCAGGGTCTCAGTGAAGGTAAAAGGGCCACCTCCTTGATCGTATTGTCCTTGCTCGCTCACGTTGACCTTGAAACTGGC
>VBJK01000206.1 GCA_005879655.1 Chloroflexota bacterium
AGATGACCTCAACTTGCGTCACCGTGCTGACGCAGCTCCCACGTTAAAAAATTTGGGTCCGTGCGGCGTCAGCAAAACAACCCTGCGTCAGCAAAAGCACTCATTGGTTGATTTTAGTTAAGGGTTTAGGGTACTGACCCGCGTCACACTAAAAAGCAATTGACGACAAAACATCATTCAAAATGACAAACGCGTTGCTTGAATGTACAACATGCAATGATATTTTTAGAAGTCGATATGATATGAACAATCATGTCAGACGCGAACATCAATTGTCGGTGAAGGTCAAATTTCAAGGTGGGAGCGCGACGGAAGTTAAAAGAGGCGCGAATGGCATGTTCAAATGCGAGTGTGGAAAGAGCTTCAAGCTTCCGTCGTCAGTACATAGACACGCAAAGGGTTGCAGCGGTGAAGCGATGGAGTCATGTGAGGATGAAGGGGAAGATGTGCAGATGTCACGGGAGAGTTCTGACGCGTCGGAATGTCCAGAATACGGCGATGAAGAGGAAGTCAACGAGACCTCGATCGACTGCTTTGGTGCTCTATTTTCTCACGAAATGGGCTAATTGTAGAGAATGAGCAACTTCGGACGATAGAATGCATGATCAATGAAAAAATGAGGTGGATCATTTGCCGTCGATGTGACAAAGCTGTTCCCTCGGAGTACATTCAGCCGCACTTGCGCAGAAAGCACCGGATCTACTGTTCGGACGACACATTTAATTCTATCATTTCTGGTCGCGGATTGATGTCGCTCGATTCGATCATCGCGTTCAGAGAAGACACGACGGTACTTGAAGCAGCAATCAGCGGAATATTGACGCGTAAGGGTCATAAGTGCGTCGAATGCGGGCATTGTACGCCAGTGTGGGGATCGATGACGGATCATTTCGTGAAAAAGCACAATGGGTTGGACGCGAAGGATTGGACGGAACACGAGATAGGGATGCAGGCACCATTCGGCGGACGATTGAAGAAGTGGTTTGAAATCATCGATAGAAGCATGGTTGAGGTTGATGAACAGAACGAGTCCCCGTGGGACGCAGTCAAGGTATTGCTGGCAAAGAATAGGCGAAGAGAACGGGTATCGACAGAGCGCGAGGAGAATGTGAGGCTGGTCACTGGGTTTGTTTCACGTACACGATGGGACATTTTGATCGAGGGACACGACAAGAAACAGTTAATGGCTCTGGGCGCAATAGCGAAGGAGAAAGATACGCTGCACAAAGTGATGAAGGTCTCGGAGAAATATTTCACGGAGATATCGGATAAATTGCGGGTAGGAGACGTGCTGCTGAGGAGGAAGATCGAGTCACAAGGGTATGTTATCACATTGCATCACTGATGATCAGAGGTGAGCTCGAAAACATGCCGTTCAAGGCGAGTGATCAGAAAAGCACGTTGGCCGCAAATTCAAGAATGTTCGTGCGATTACTGTGTTCAGTAATACGTACGATTGAACAGGGTCACAGGTGGTCTCAGCAGTATCCGTTCGATGACAAACAGTTGAAAGGAGCAGGTGAACTCAGGGAAGCGATTGATGCGGAAGAAGTCGATGAGGTAGCAGTGAAGGAAGCGATTCATCAACTCGGACTGGCATTGTTTTGCAAGGAGCGCAAGGAGATTTCGAAGGGCGACTTTGCATGCCCGGTCTATCGATTTCTAGTGATCAGCTCAATCAAGGAAGGTGGCAGTTTCATGATGGAATCGAACATCACAAATATAATTGCAAAATTGCAATGAACTTGCCGGGCTATGATATACGAAGAGATGCTGCGGAAGATGGAGAATATGTCGGAGAAACGAGCGCGGAAGAAGCCGAGTAGATATGTGAAGGAAGGTCATTATACGGCTTTCAATTCTATTCGGCAAGTGTTGCATCTTGCTTCCGCGATCGCTTATGGCACGACAGGGATGCCACAAATCGAATGGCTAGATGATGATCATCGTAAGGCGAGCATCAATGGAAAGGCGGTGGAATTGGAAGACATAGGGAAGTTTGTATTTGAGAGACTGAAAGCGGCAAAGATCATTTTGGAGAAGGAGGTGATGTTCGGTCACGACTTTGAGGAATTTGGATTCACTTCGGCGAAGGTGATGGATGCATTGAGGAATCGGAAGATCAAATATTCATTCATCGATAATGCGGAGAATGGATTTGTCAAGTTCAAGGATAAACTATTTCAGACGCTGCTGAATGACCCGCTGATCGGCCCGCAATTCGTCAAGCATGTCAGGGGAGGAAGAGTGGAGTGGAATAAGGACGGATGTATGAGATGGTTGAAGAGGACAAAGGCGTTTCTGGAGACGATGATGGTGGTGATTCACATTTCATACGGTCAACCGGCGAGGGCGGAAGAATTGGGTACGGTAATGATCAAAAATCATATAAACGCGATGCGGGGAATATACTGGTCACGAGGGCAGGTGATGATGGCTATTTCATACAACAAAACGCGTTCGACGAATGAAAAGGACAAGGTGATTGCGCGATTCTTGCCAGAGGAGGTGGGGGATTTGATGATCAAGTATCTGTCACTGGTGCGGCCACTGAAAGGGTTCATCGCTGAACAGATGGAATGCGAGAGATTCGAAAACTACGAGAAGCTGCTGTTCACTGATTATGAACGTGATTGGAACGAGAAACGACTGTCGGAAATCTTTAAGCGTGAAATGAATGAATGGGGGCCGGTGTCGATGGGATTTCAAGAATATCGTCAACTGGCGAATCTGTGGATGAGGAGACACTTGAAGCGGGTGGAGCTGGAGGAAGACTTGCGGGATCATCAGTCGGGTCATAATTCTGAGACGGCGGGGGCGAGATACGGAATCACGAGCGAGGACATGAACGAACTGACGCCGGAGAAGCTGCTGGCATTCTTCTATGCGAGTCAGGAATGGCATCGATTACTAGGATTCAAGTCGAATAAAAGGGACAATGTGAAGGAGAAAGAAAAAGAAAACCCGGGAAAGCGAAAGCAGAAGGAGCAGGATGAAGAAGGGATGATGAAATGGCGGAAGAGAATGGAGGCAGGGCTTCTAAAAGAGAGACCGTACAGGGTTCAGTCACGAATATCAGCGTCGCAGCCGCTTCCGGCATCGCATTCAAACTCAAATGTATCGGTCAGTGGCAGATTATTGCGAGGGCTACGTCAATTTCAAAATGACGACAAGGCAAGGTTCAAATCACCGGAGCAGGGGAAAGCGTTGCAACTGGTTATCGATGGAAAGAAGGACGTTCTCGCGATTCTCCCGACCGGTGGAGGGAAAAGTCTTCTGTTTTTTCTACCGACTATGATGGAGCCCGGGATGACGA
>VBJK01000207.1 GCA_005879655.1 Chloroflexota bacterium
CAAACGAACTGACTCCTGCCCGTCGTGGCAAGATGTTGCCTGCGTGATCCCGTTGTGCCTCCCAGTCTCGGGTCTCCTGCATGATATAGAATGGGCTACCCTTGAGCTTGATGTAGGGGTTGATCTGCTCACAGTGCAGACTCTTCACCAACTTTTTGTGCTGCATCTGCAACAAGACTTTGATCACTCCTGTCACCCCCGCTGCCAACTCAAGATGTCCGATGTTACTTTTCACTGAGCCAATCCCGCACCACGCCTCCTCATTCCCAGTGAAATCAGTCATCAGCTCGTTCCAAGCAGTCTTAAGCCCATTGATTTCGATCGGATCTCCCAGTTCTGTTCCGGTTCCATGCGCTTCAATGTAGTTCACGGTGCGGGGGTCAATCCCAGCCTTGCGATAAGCAGCTATCAACAGGTCGGCCTGTGCTCTAGGATTGGGAGCTGTGAGCGAACTCGCACGTCCACCATGGTTTTCGGCACTCCCACGAATCACGCCATAAATATGGTCACCAGACTGCTCTGCATCGGAGAGCTTTTTGAGCACGAGTATACCCACCCCTTCGCTTCGCACAAAGCCATTAGCCTCCACCGAGAAGGTTTTGCAACGTCCATCTGGAGAGAGCATGCCCGTTTTACTCAGACTGATATGCGTGTTGGGAGATACGAGAGTGTTGACCCCGCCCACGATGGCCATGCTGCACACGCCGCTCTCGATGACACTCACCCCCCGATGAATGGCCACCAAGGACGATGAGCAAGCCGTATCAATCATCTCGCTGGGTCCATGCAGGTTCAGAAAATAGCTCATGCGATTGGGTCCTATCGACTGTGCCTGACCGGTGGAAAAATAGCCCTCAATCGCTCCATTGGCACGAGATATTCGCTCGCCATAGCCACTGTTTGCTGTACCCACAAATAGGGCGGTGTTGGTTCCTGAGAGGCTCGAGGCTTTGTACCCAGCATCCTCAATGGCCTTCCAGACGTACATCATCAGGAGCCGCTGCTGTGGGTCCATCTGTTCAGCTTCGCTGGGAGAAATGCCGAAGAACAGGGGATCAAACTGCTCGATGTCTTCTATCACCCCGGCCCATTTGACGTTCGTCTTATTCGGCGAAGCTTCGGGATTGCCGAAATAGGTCCGCCAATCCCAGCGCGAGGGCGGGATCTCGCTTATACAGTCTTTCCCCTCAAGCAGATTGTCCCACAAACTCTGCACATCAGGTGCTTGCGGAAAGCTTCCGCTCACGCCGATAATGGCGATGGGCACAACTGTTGTCGGCTGCTCTTGCTCTAGACTGTTCGTCTGCGAATGGGCAATACGAAGCTGCTGTCCAGAAACATGTGTCGTTATCGGGCTGACCTCGACGGTTGAACTGGCCTCGCTGGGGGAGACCGTGTCTGATGTAAGATCCTTTCGGGGCACTATCTCTAGAGATTCGCCTGTGAAATGAGGGACGAGAACGGAGGCATAAGTGGTCTGGAGATATTGAGCCAGACGCTCGATGGTCGAATACTCATAAAAGAGTGGAGGAGCCAAGTCGAGTTCATAAGTCTGGTTGAGGCGACGGGCAAATCCCGTGAAAGAGATAGAATCAAAGCCATATTCTGAGAGTGCTGTCTCGGCACTGATTTCCTCTATCGGGACATTGAGCAAGTGAGAAACGATGTGTGAGAGTTCTTGGCGTAGAGCATCTATAGGGATATGCGGGGACTGCGACTGGATAGGTTGGTTGGACAGGAGCCTCGCGCTTTCCCTACGCTCTTGTCCATCCACACGTCTCTCAGATTGAGACTGTGATCGCTGCTTGATAGCTTCTACGTTTTGATGAGACACCCTGTCCGCCTGTTGGGTATGCGGCTGCCGGACAATGCCATCATTTTCTGCCACGATAATCTGTTGATCCAATTGATCCGTTTTCGCTGTCGGGAAGAAAAGTTGCTGGAAGCCTTCCTGTTCTAATACCACCTGCCAGCGATCAGGTGTAAGAAAAGGACAACCGGGAAGGCGTAGAGCCTGATCCTCATGCAACCACCAGCCATCCAAGAGTCCGAATGCCACGTGGAGAAGCAGACTCTTGTGAGTCAATTCGTTGATGAGGAGCAAACCATGACGCTTGAGGAGGGCTTTAGCATTACGGAGGGTCTGACGAAGACTTCTGGTAGCATGGAGGACATTAGTGGCAACCACAATATCATAACTGCCAGGGCTCATGCCTTGATCAGCTATTGGCTTTTCGACGTTAAAGATCCTATAGGTCAAATAGGGATTCTGTGGCCCATAGGCCTGTTGAGCATGCCATAAAAATGCCTGAGAGAGATCAGTATAGCAATACTCCTGAATATATTCCTGGTATGGAAGCAGCTTCTGAAAGATCAGAGCGCTCGTCCCTCCCGTGCCAGCACCAATTTCCAAGATGCGCAAGCGGACTGCTTCATCCAGCGCGCTTCTCTCATGCAAATAAGCTACGACAACATCGGCAAGGACACCATTAAAGAGGTCGGCTAGACGATTGTCCTTGTAAATCCCTTCGACAAGCTCCATGGAAGCATGGGGAAACAGGATATCTGTAGCTGGTACCCGACCAGCCAGGACCTCTGGTAAGGCACGTAGGGATGTTTCCACTAATACGGCCCAGGCTAAGAGGTCAGGATCAGCTAACCAGACGGTCTTTTGCTGCTCCCACTCACGCCATGCCTGATTGGAGTCGATTGAGATCGGATCGGCCACGGTGTCTGAGTGCACGTCGTAGCTGAGATACTTCCTTTGCGCGAACACCGTAATGGTTTCATTTAACCAGCGATTGTAGCGTGTTGGCAAACCGACTTGTGCTTTCAGATCTGCAATCGCTATCTGTGGTTTGGTAAACCAACCACACGTTTGCAATTGCACCCATAACACACGCCCAAGCATTTTATCCATCTCTTGTAATTTTTGTCCAACCTCACCTTGAACGCTTTTAATATACTCTTTCTGATCTGGTATACGGCGTTGCAGAGAGTGGACAACGGATGGGACTGAAGCGACCGCTATGGCTTCCCGGACAGGAACCAGCGTGAGCGTATCTCCTGAAGGGTCGTTCACTGGAGCAGAGAGTGACTGCGATCGAAGACGCGGCGTACTTTCCGAGCCATGCGAGGAGACACCAACAGATAGGGAAGGAATCCAGTAGCGTTCGCGGGCAAACGGGTAGGTCGGCAATGAGATGCGCGAATACTCTTCGCCCACAAATAATTGCTCAAACGCCAGAGTATATCCTTGCACATACAATTCTGCAACAGTTACTAGTAGCTCTAGATAGGTCTCAGGCGTAAGGGAGTGGACGGGAGTAAACGCCGTCTCTACGGCTCCCGTCCGCTTTCCTACAGTCCCAGCGCTCTGCCGACAGTCCTGAATACACTGGTTGCCATATCGTTTTAAGGAAGCGTCCTCTCGTAGCTCACGATTCTCCAGATTCGATACAGAGACTTGTGGTACCCTGCCCTTTTCCAGCCATTTTCTCAAGAGTGTTTCCAACTCTTTGTGATCGCGAACGACACAAGCCAAGCGATGACTCAGATGCTTTCTACCTAGCAGGAGAGTATGACTCATATTCCCGCAATCTCCATCCGCATTGCGCTCGCAAAAAGCCACCAATTGCTCCGCTTGCTGCCGCAATTGATCCGCTGTTCGTGCTGAGAGCACGATCAGATAGCCCGGCTTTTGGGCATGCCTACGTGAATGTTCA
>VBJK01000208.1 GCA_005879655.1 Chloroflexota bacterium
CTTAAGGTCCATCATGCGTGTCATCCCATATCCTCATGTGAGTGATACAAGATGACACCATCGAGGTAGCTAAACAATCACATTAATAATGTGACCCTTAAGATAATTCGCCTCGCCAATCATTTCTGTATCCAGCTGTGTGTGATAGAGAAATAATCAACGTTTGAGCATACCATCGTTCCATGAATCTACAACTCTAATTACGCTCGACCAGCTGTGTGTGCCAAACGTAATCAGTAATTGCAACTCATCAAAAGATGTTTATGTGACTGGGTGGCCTGCCTCTACCATTAGTTCCGGCTGTGCGTGAACAATGATAGACGGCTCCCTTAGTCTCACAACTCTTTGATGGAAGGCAGGATCGACAGCGAGTTAACCTGTCATCCCTTATTGCTCAAAGTTTGTACTTGGATTGGGTCCAAGAGGGATTAACATTAATTCGATCTCATCAACTATATTGTACGATTGTTCTAGCATGCATCATCCTAGTCGCGTATCGTCATAGCATACATAAGATAAAGCATCATCACAACCATACATTGCCTAGCATGCTCCTAGACCTGGGACAACTGTGAGCCATTCCTATGCGATCCAATTTCACGAGCCCTTGTGAAATTTGGATCTGATTCATTTATTAAAAGGTATACATTTCAAGCACATAGACCTAGTCTATTACATTTGGATTTTTAACCCAAACATACTTGGGCCTTCAACAGTCTTCAAGTCCAGAGCCCAATCGACAGGTGATCCAGACCTCCATCTTCATGTAATCTCCCTCTCTGTTACATTAATGGAAATAAAGAAAACCTATACTAGACCTAAACTATTACAAGGCCCAATTGCCCGAAATGTAAGAGGCGCGCAGGCCCCAAAAAAACGAATAATAAACAACCATTCAAGCATAGAAAAATTAAACAGCATTCATACTGTCTAGACTCGGCTCACAGTGTCCCAACCAAATAATAATTGCCACAATTAATTATAAGGGTCTAAATAGACATGCAGCATATGGATAAATCTTACATGATAGCCACTATCATCCTGGCTTTTGAATTTACAGAATTGCAAAGGGACTCATCCAAACCCTAGGTACATATTTAACAAAAACATACACCTAAACCATGCCCAAGAGGACCGAACCATTCGGCCCTCCCTGGTGACCCTGGGGTTCGAACCCCAAGCCCTAATTCGGCTATGTCTACCCGGTTAAGAATTAGGTCTATTTTCGTATGCACACCATGCTGATCATCAGCCGGCTATTTTGTGCAATTAAAATAATCCTTTTCTTAAATTAGGGCAGCATGTAGTCGAATTCATCCTCACCTTTACCTTCCTTGAATTCAGCCCTCTTTCGTATGCACACCATGCTGATCGTCAGCCGGCTATTTTGTGCATTGAAAAAGAACACATCAATTAGGGTTAGGGTTTTGGATTAGGGTTTAATTTAATTTTTCAAAATTAAATTAGGGTCAGGTCTTAATCTTAAATATTCGAATTTAAGATTAGGGTTAGGTAGAAATTGAACCCCAAAATCCAATTAGGGTTCGAATTCTACCCATGTTCGAACAAAGGGGATTTTTCGGCCCTTCCTTGATTAATTTCGAAATCAAGGTGGGGTTTTACTTGCCCCATAAGTTTCGAACAGCCCCTATTATGTACAATTCAAAACCAACATCAATTCATTCATATCTCATGTCTAAGGTTTCAAGAAATCCATCACATGCATCAAGAAATCAAGATTCAATTCAAGAAACAAGAAATCAAGAACATATGATCAAGAAACCTAAAGATTCGACATACACATAATTCATACAATAATCATGCATACATCTCATGAATCACATATCAAGAAAGCGAAAATACAGGTATAAGGGGCTCTGATACCACTGTTGGGTTATGCCGGCGTCCTCGCGATTGAATTGCGCAGCGGAAGTAGTAATTAAAATTTCAATCGCTTGAACGCCAGCGATCTTATACCGTTTAATCACCATTCAAGAGAGTAAGAAGAACTTACTTGTGATTCAAGTCTCTCTGCCGGGAGAGAAGAAGGCCGATCGGCCCTTAGCCTCTAAGGTGGCGCGCGCCGGTCTCTTCCACAAAGGGATTCGTATACCCGTTTGTTCGCCTTCCAAAGCAAGCAATCAGGAACCTTGTACTCCAAGTCTTCGGTCCTGCAGGTATTCGGCCACCCTCAGAAGTCGACGCCCCTCCTGTGTTCGGCCCTCTGCTGTTCGCCGGCTTGCACACGATCCTTTCGTCTAGAAGTTCACGTGCCCTTCCTCTATCAAAGTCCACGCCCAGTCCACGTACACCTGCCCGGCTGTAGCTTGATTCACCGGACAACTTAGGAAAGATATGAACTAAGAAGGCTCAACTCATGAGCAAGAGGGAGAAGAGAGAAGACAAGAGAACACGAAGAAGACAGAAGAGAGGAGTTCGAAACTCCTTCTTGACCGATTAGGCGTCGGCCCTTCTAGGGTTTTCTCTAGCCTGTTTCTTCTGTTCCCTTTGTCTTGTATTTATAGACAAGTCTAGGTCCTTGTGGGCCTAATTAACTGATTGGGCTTTTATTAAAAGCCTTTCAGGACTTTATTACTTAAGCCCATCAGTTTACTTAATAAGTCATGGGCCCCTTCTAATTTCCTAATTAAAACAGGCCCAACTTAATTAAGCTGTGGGCCCTACTTTAATATCCCAATTAAAATAGGCCCATCATTAATTAAGCTGTGGGCCTTACTTTAATATCCTAATTAAAGTAAGCCCAACTTAATTAAACTTGTCTATCTACTCTCTTAACTTCTTAGCAGCCCAATTAATTAGACAATAATTAATTAGCAAGCTCAATGCAATTAATTATCCGATAATTAATTCATTGTTCTATCTCTCCAGTGTGTACTGGTTACTGGTTGTGCGTGTGACCCCTTTAGGTTTCACTCATTCACTCTAGACCTTAAGCTAGCAATCCGATTGCTGAATTAATCTTACGACTAATTACTTTCAGAACTTCCCAAGTTCTTAAGTGCTTAAGCCACACCCTCGGTCACGTCCAGCAAACATTACAAGAGGGGTAAATAGGCGAATGATGAATCAGATCATGTGCAAACCTTTGATCAGCAGTTACTGTGCAGATACAGTCCCTTTGCTCGGTTCTC
>VBJK01000209.1 GCA_005879655.1 Chloroflexota bacterium
TGCTCTGCGCAGAGACTTCCTGGATACGATAGGCTCATAGGTACTATGTAGAGAATCTATCCCGTCAGGTTCTAACCCTGACAGGCCAGCAAATCCTATATTGCCGAGTCACTGATCTTAAACACAATTCCATCAAGACCAGCCAAGCCCCGTTTGACCCCTCTGGGAGGAGTTTAGGAACTTAACCAATTCCTGACTTCCTTGTGCAGGACCACATGCCCCGCGTATAGTCAAAGGACTAATTAAAGCACCTACCGAAAACCAGAGACTCATGTTTCCCATTGCCACTACGGCTACCAAATAGTCTGAGCTCTGATGCGGGATCACGTTCAATGTAGCTGCCCGGGACAGGCACCACATCCATCAGCCCACGCAGTGTTTCAGCACTAATATCCTGGAACAGGGATATTCACTCCCAGAGTGACGTGCAGGCTCGATGCAAGTCTAT
>VBJK01000210.1:0-5597 GCA_005879655.1 Chloroflexota bacterium
GTGCACAGAGTCCTGCACAGTTTTCATCGCATAGCGTCACCATAGGAATAGCCAGCAGTACTTGTTGCCTTACTGCCTCGCCGAGATCAATCTGGTGATGCTCATCAATGGGGAAGGCGTCTTCTACGTCAGCGTCGTGTACTGGTAGGCCAGTGATGACATCGACAGTGGGATAGAAACGCTCCTCAAATGGTACATGCATCGGTTGCTCGAAGACCTTCAAACAACGTGTACAGGAAAATTCAAGGGTTAAGTCCACCCAACCATCTACCAATAAACCCTGGTTGATGCGGCGCATACGCGCCTGGCCTGTGAGTGGGCCAATGACCTTGAGGTCTTCGTCGAGCTGAATGTTTGGCTCTTCAATGTCAGATACTAACGAGGTCCCAACGGGTGACTTCATTAGCTGCGCTACGTTAAAGATCATGGAATATTTCCCCTTCCATCTTAAGCATGATAGTTCTGGGTAAAATTCATTATGGCATGGGTAGAATGCATGCCTTGCTCTTTTCGCTAGCGCTTGCTCATTATAGACAAGCTGCAAAAAGGTGTCAAGCCCTGGGCAAGCACAAGGGATTGTCCCTACAATGGTTGGGGTCCCCCTTGAGAAGCTGATTCGTACCATTGTAGGGGCAATCCCTTGTGTTTGCCCTCAACCTCGCCTTATGGGAAATTTGGGCCTCCCATCGTATCAGCCGCAAGTCTAGCTCGCCGCGTGAGTGGAGGGGCAGGCTGATGTTGTTCCGCTTCTTCATCTTCTTCATCTTCTTCATCTTCCTGCTCGGCCTCTTGCTCTGCTTCGTTCAGCGGTTCTTCAAGGCTCTCCAGACCGCGTTCTATGCTCAGGATAGTACGACTGACCTCGGTTTCAACACTCAGGAGGTGTTCACGCAAATTGCGCAATGTCTCCATCGCATAAGCGTCAGCGTCAGCTTTGAGCCGCTCGGTCTGCTCTTCGGCGCGCTGCATCACCTCCTGATAATGACCTGCCGCTTTTTGCATCATCTCCTGCGAACGTTCTTCGGCAGCTGCCAGCAGTCCTTCCCGATTCAAGACTCGTTCAGTCTCTTCGCGTGCTCGTGCAAGCAGGGTGGTGGCTTCGGCCTGGGCCTGGGCGTGGATACGCTCTTTCTCCTGAATAACACGCCTAGCCTGCTTGACTTCGTCAGGAATGGAGGTCCGCATCTGTTCTATGATATTAAGTATATCACTCTCTTTGAGAATAATCTGATTCGTCAAAGGAACACGCCGACTACTGGCAATGAGATTCTCCAGGCGGTCTACAAGATACAATATATCCATGCTCAATACTCTGTGTCTCTCACATACCCAATTTGTGTTGTAATGCGCGCGCAACGGGTGCGGGAAGCATATCATCTACGTTGCCACCCAGACGCGCAACTTCTTTCAGTAACGATGAACTGACAAAAAGCTGATCGACATTGGTGAACAGACAGAGGGTCTCTATCTCTGGTGCCAGTTTGCGATTCATCAGCCCTTGCTGGAATTCGGCATCAAAGTCGTTCGATGACCGGAGTCCTTTG
The DNA here is from genome assembly GCA_005879655.1 of Chloroflexota bacterium. The sequence goes on from VBJK01000210.1 coordinate 1,545, forward strand.
ACAAGCGCTTCCCCTTTAACTGAGCGTACATATTCGACTAGTAACGTTGTAAATTTATCGACATGTACATTGGTTAGCTCTTCCGCCACGATGACTTCTTGCCAGAGCGCCATGCGCTCATCGACCGAAAAGAGCAAATTTTTTGCGGGGAAGGCGTAAACCGCAATAACCAGGGTATCAAAAAGCTTTGCCGTTCTCCTGGCAATATCGAGATGTCCATTGGTTAACGGGTCAAAACTGCCTGGATAAACTGCTATACGCTGACGCTTTCTCTCTTGATTCACGCGTGATCCTTCCCCTTTGGTGACAATCAAAGCTAAAAAGTACTTCAATGTACCTTGCTGGCTCCCACTTTGTGAGGGCAATATACCTCATTAAACCATATCATCAGTGCTTCGGCAATATGACATCCTGTCGCTCAACAAGGTTTATAAAAAAAACGAACAGCAGCTGTGGCTAGCTGTTAAGCCGCCACAGCTTAAATATTGGTCATCTCCTGTTTCGTTAGAGATAATTTACTCAGCTTTCTGAGTAGCAACCATAACACGCTTCTTGTAACGTGCAGTGATCATCTCTCCCATGCCGATCGCTAGCAGGCCAAGGATGAGATGCATAACCTGGATAATCCAGTGCACATTAGGTGCTGGAAAGATGGCCTCTTGCCTCACACCGAAGCCAACGACAATTAGTCCGACGATGAATGCCGCTATGCCGAGTCCCTGTCCTCCTCTGCTCGAAACGATCAGAGCACCAAGCACCCATAGTGCAAGAACAACAATAATGCCTAGTAACATATGAATGTCGCGCAAGGAATCACCCGTGACTTTAGTCCAGTTCAGAATGCCCAGGATCAAAGCCAGTACTCCTGCTATACGCAATACCATGCTCGCAATACGTACAACCATAATATCTCCTTAATGAGCCATATATTGTGTTTTGAAACGTGCCAGGGCAACCACAAGGGATTGCCACGACACGGGAACGGTAGCTAGCTTCTATTCGATTTTCCGCATACGGGAGAGAGCAGGTAATGCCTGCACTGCTCCAAGTGCCACTAGTATACTACCACCTAGCAGGGGCGTTGTGGGTCCACCAAGCAGATAGACGCTGCCCGCCAGGTATGGTCCTATAATACGGCCCAGACTCCCGATACCTTGAGCTAAGCCCAACGTCTTGCCCTGCGTTTCGGCTGAACCGGTGAATGAGAGTAAGGTAGAGACTGTCGGCGTGATTGCGCCATCGCCAATGCTGAGCAGCCCCAAAGTAACGAAAATCCAGATTAACTGTGTGCTAAATGCCAGAGTACTCAGCCCAACGGCCATCAAAACCAAGCCAATCAGTAAGACACTCTTCTCTCCCCAACGTTTAACCAGCCGTGCCACCAGTCCTCCCTGCATAATAACAACGAGTATGCCTACGTATGTAAAGATGTAGCCATTTTGGGAGGCTCCCCAGCCAAAGGCGTGCTGTGTGAAAAGTGGGAAGGTGGTCTCCATGGCGGTAAAGGCGATAGTGTACAGCAGGTTGACGATGATTAGTGCCAGCAGGGCAGGGGTATGCCGCAGGTTCTCCCAACCGGAAACAAGCGCACTTAATCCTTTAGGGTGAGCAGCTGCCTGATGCTGTTGGCGCGTCTCTGGCAAAAAGAGGAGTACCAGTATAGTATTAAGCAAGGCAATACCAGAGGCAAGCCAAAATGGTACTGTGGCACCTAGCGGCGAGAGAAGCCCGCCCAGCGCCGGTCCAATGACAAAGCCGAGTCCTATCGCAGCACCGATTAGTCCCATGCCCTTCGCCCGTTCGTTGGGCATCGTGACATCGGAGACAACAGCCTGAGCAGAACCGATGTTGGATGCGCCCAGACCGCCAATCAGTCGTGCAAGTAGGAGTAGCGGCAATGAAGTTGCTAGAGCTGTCAATACAAGCGATACTGCTTCGACGAGCAAGGACACCACAATGATCGGCTTGCGTCCATAGCGATCCGAGAGTGATCCAAGAAGCGGCGTAAAGATGAATTGTGCCAGCGCATATATCATTACAAGGAAGCCGATCTCCTGCGCGTTTGCCCCCAGATGTTGTGCCCAGAAGGGTTGTAACGGGATGATCAGGCCAAAGCCTGTAAAGTCAATCAATATAGTCAACGCCATTAAGAGTAATGGTGATCGTCGTTGTGAAGGGGTGGTGATGATGCTCGATCGCCTCCTAAATCTGCTGCTTATACATGGGTTTTTCTAGCGTCTAGTATGACTACTAACTATGTATAATTAATGGGGGGAGGCTGGCAGCAGTACTTTTCTCTAAAGTGATGCACCTATACCAACCAACGGTTCATCACAAACACTAAGCTCAGCACACCCAACAACAATGGGAAGAAGACCATGATAGCCTGATGCAAACGTGGATGCTTCACACCAAGAGCTGCCAGCGTAATAAAAGCAGGGAACATCACCAGCACAAAACGCTGATTAGATTGCAATGGATCAGCAATTGCACTAGTTGCCGGAGCAATCAACGCTGTGAATAGTAAGAGTACCAGCCAGAGCGTATAGTTGGGACGTAACTTGCGCCATCCAGCAATAGCCAGCGCGATGAAGCCCAGTGTCGCGCTGAGGTCAAGCAGGTCATGCGCGGTATTGCTGCTAGTAAACGGTTGCAGCCAGAAGATCTCCACCAGATTGCGCCAGATGCCAACAAACGGCCACGTCGAATGCCGTCCCCAATGGTCTTGCGTGCTGGCAAAGCGTAGTGGATCACCTGAAATCCGCCAGCAGTAGTACATGTATATCGCCAGCCCTAGTGGAATAAGCACGATGGGCAGTAAGCGCAGCAAGAGCGGCTTACTCTCGGCAATGATGGCTTTGAGTTGCAAGCTGCTATCTTCGCGCGAGAGCCAGACCTCATACAAGTAAGGAATGACCAGCAGCACGCCAGCATTTCTCGTCAGAGCGGCAAACAGTCCGCAGAGGCCAGCGATGAGCCAGCGGCGACGGCGCAGAGCAAGGAAACAACCAGCAGTGCACAGCAAGAAAAGGGACTCGGTATATGCGGCGAAGAAATAGAAGGCAGTAGGAAAAAAAGATAGATACAGCAACGTACGCCGTCCTACCTGCTCACCCAGCATATCGGCGGCAATTTCATAGATGACGAACATAGCCCCTAAAAAGGCCAGATTGCTGACCACAATGCCCACGATCACATAGCCTTGATTGCCAACGAGCCAGGCTGCACCTCGGATGAGTAATGGGAAGAGAGGGAAAAATGCCGGATCAAAGGGGTGATTTTGCGAAAGATACCCGTACTGAGCAATGCGTGTATAGTTCACAGCGTCCCAGCGTTGCCAGGAATCCGCAAGCACATGCAGGTGCGCAGGGATGTTGCTATACCTGGGCAACGTTAAAAGAATATAGCCAAAATAGGAAATCATCATGAAACCGGCGCGCGATGCAGCGAACAGGGCCATGATGTCACGAACGGCGGTACGTTTCATAAGCGAGATCCTCAATCCTCATCGTAGGGGAAGTCTAGCCCCTCATAGACTTCCTTAACGGAGAACTGGATAGCTAGGCTTTCTAAGCGAATGTCATCTCCTGGCCCGTACGTAGATAAGGTCCACTTTCCGTCATTGCGATGATAAACCTCTACCTGTACACTTTGGGAGTCAATCATCATATATTCTTGTACTGACGAGCATTGACGATAGAGCGTAAATTTCTTTCGTCATCAGGCTACTTGGTGATAATACCATATTGCAATAACGAAGTATAGCTACTCTATGATTTGAAACTCTCATTAAACACTGCATTAATGAGCACGATAGCGCAAGTGCTAATGCCAAGCCCAATCAATCCAAACGGGGTATGTGACATGGTTGTCATGACAATAGAAACAATAGAAATGGGAATCAGTCCAATCACCGAAATAAGTGCCAATGCTAGGCGCTGACCAGGACTGGCCTTGCTGCTGCCAGATGAAATGTGCAGCTTGCCCATCATGCCCGCTGGACCTTGTTGCGACTGATTGTACGGTGCCTCATATTGTTGTTGACTATACCTC
>VBJK01000210.1:5613-9044 GCA_005879655.1 Chloroflexota bacterium
GTGGCATCATAATAGTCACGTCTCCTCTTTTATCTCTGTAGAGTATTTACGAAAGAAGTTACAGAAAGTTCTATGTTCCTCGCATTCCTCGCCAAATTGTCAGTTGATCCTATGCTGATTAAATCAGAAATGAGCCGGGAAGCAGTTGAGCGGCTAACGCAGGTAGCGTCTCACAATGGCTCAATCGCCAAACGTAGGATCTGGCGTGTTGTGCTCGTCAGGCGTACGCGGTCATCAATACAGATTCCGGCTAACCATAGACAGTGCTGCGACGAAAAGAAGAGTGGGATCTTATCCCGTTGGGTACGTGGAATATGTTTATCAACCAGTATATCCTGCACTTTCTTCTCATGTGCCATCCCCAATGGACGGATGCGGTCGCCAGGCTGCCTGGTGCGTACAACTAGTGACGTTCCTATATTTAAACTATCAATATAGACGGAATAGCGCGTATTGGCAAGCAGATCCCACACTTGGTGCCAATTCTCATCATGTAGCGCCTGCTGCACCTCTTGTAATACTTCTTCTGCAACTGGTTCTGCTATCGCTGCCCAGTCTGTACCAGGAATAGCTACTCTGCCGGGAATAGCTAATATGATTGATGTCTCCTCTCCCCATCCCCCCAAGGCACGCCGCCGCCCCAGGGCAACGGGGTCCAGGGGTTGCGCCCCTGGTAGGGTTTCAGGGGTGTCCCCTGATCTTCCCTCACCTCCCGCCCCCGAAGGGGGCGCACAAAAAAAACTACCCTTGAAAGGGGAGGAGCCGTGCCCACGCGTAAAGACCAGATGTTCTTTGTCAAGAATAGCATGCAATTGTTGTGGTAGATGGAGCGTAAGCGTCTCGCCTGTAGCGGCTTGCTGTAAGAGTTGTTCTATTAACTTGTAATGGCGCAGCTCCAAGGGCGATTGCCCCCCACACAACTGTGCTGTCACACGTCGTAAGAGGTGACGTTGCAGACTGAGCGGTAAAGAGTGCAAAGTAGAGCGTTGTAAGCGAATGTACTCCTCGCTTATCGTATCAATCACTGTGGGCCAGCAGGTATCAATTTGTTGCTCTATCCACGCATAATCTACCTGCATAATCTCGGCAGTACGCAATAACGTTGCACGTATACCGGGGTTGATACTCGTCAGGAGCGGTAGTATTTCATGGCGGATACGATTGCGTAAGAAACGTGTATCGCCGTTACTGGCATCTTCCAGCGGGATAAGCTGGTGTTGTGCGCAATAAGCGAGGTTATCGGCATGTGAGACAGCGAGTAAGGGGCGAATGATATCCTGCTGGCGTGGTTGTAGACCAATCATGCTAGCGATCCCCCCGCCGCGTAGCCAGTGGAGCATGAGCGTCTCCGCTTGATCATCCATATGGTGAGCAACGGCAATCAAATTCCCTTGCGCAACCGCACGTAAGAAACGATAGCGAGCAGTACGTGCCGCATCCTCCAGGGAACGCTGTTCACGCTGTGCCAACGCCGGTACATCCTCCGCACCGATAGTACAGGGTAGCCCCCATGTTTCAGCCAGACAAGCCACAGCCTGTGCATCGTGCTCGCTGGCCGACCCTCGCAATTGGTGATTGAGATGCGCAACGTGCAGTTGGCTGGCTGGATAGCGTCTGTCAGGTCCACAGAGCTGGTGCAATAAGTGGAGCAGACACAGAGAATCAGCGCCACCAGAGACGGCTATAATCACTGTACCGTCCACTGGCAGTAGCTGATGCTGCTCGATATATGTGCTAATAATCTCTAACATGTTTGCGTTGGCCATATCTCATATGATACGATATAGGCCAATTATTGTGGTTGTGGAGGGTACTCGCAAGGAGTGCCCTCGGTTTTTCAGCGTAGTGCAGGGGTAGCGCGACACCATGGCTATTCGCAATATTATTACCACCGAAAATCCTATTTTGCGGCAGAAAGCAAAGAAGGTTCATCGCTTTGATGCGTCATTACAAAAGCTCGTCGATGATATGTTTGAAACAATGCATGTAGCGCACGGAGTCGGGCTAGCCGCCCCGCAGATAGCGCTCTCAATCCGTTTGTTCGTGGCGGAGTATGAGGAAGAAGATGGTACCCATCACAAAGTTGCCGTCTTCAATCCTGAAATCGTTAAAGCTGAAGGAGAAGAACTTGGTGTGGAAGGCTGTTTAAGCATTCCTGGTTATATCGGTGAAAATATTCGCCGTGCCGCCAAGATCCTGGTTAAGGGACAGGATGTACGTGGCAAACCGCTGCGTATACCTGCTCAAGGCTGGTTCGCGCGTATTCTCCAGCATGAAATTGATCACCTCGACGGCATTCTTTTCCTGGATCGTCTGGACAGTCCTGATGACCTACGCGAAGTGCGCGAAGAAGATCTTGAGAGAGGGGAAGAGGCGGCTATCTTAGAGTAAGAGCATGTCCAGAGAAGCAGGATGTAGTGAGTGGATGAGAGTAGCCCATCTATTCACTACATCCTTCTTCTCTGGACATATTAGAATTTTTGTTGCTGCCGCAGCATGGATATGCTCTGCTTGCCTAGGGACCGCTCACAGGCAGAGCAGATATAAAATCCATCCTCGCGATAACAGAGTTCATTGAGAGGAAAGTACAGGTAACAGATACCGCAACGTGTTGAGTCGGGTTGACTGGCGATTTGACGGTCATGTTCAAAAAGCTCGCGCAAGGCTTGAATCATCTGATCGAAGTCAAAAGCTCCACTGTAGGGCTTCTCCGGTCCCAACGCTGGGAGAGCACCTGTCAGACTACCTGTACGCCGACCACCAAAAGCGTTGTTGTTGCTTGAGGCTCCACTACCAGAACCTGTTGTATAATGATTGCTCAAGGCAAAAAGCTCCGCACTATATGTACAACCTTAAATGCTTCTTTTATTATAACCTTTGATGATGGAATGAAGCAAGCAGCGGATCCGGTCTCTCACCCATAAGTCTCAATCAGACTTGACAAATTTGTTACAGTATGCCATAATAAGTAGGCTCCAATGAACAACAGCTATCGTCCGTTCGTTGTGATCTGTACCACGTTAATGTGGTTCCTCAAGGGACAACACTTTTCTCCCCTTTTTGTTTGCTAACCAGCGGGTTTCTACAGCTTTGGCTGTTTGTGCCCACTTGAGTAAGCATGATGGGAACGGACTTGTGGGGAACTGATGATGAGGAGAAAAGAGAGGAGTACCCCTTGACAAATCACAATGGATATGCGATACTGTAAGGGTCGGAGCGAGACGCAGAAGAGAAAAACTTCTGCAATGGGTCAGCGACATCTGTCGGCTTGAAAGACATCTAGGAGCGCAAAAAAAACGCGACAGGAAGTTGAGCAAGCCAACAAAAAAAGAGGGCAAAACCTCTTGACAAATGCACAGACCTGTGAGATACTACCGCTACCGAACGAGAACAACGAAAACAAGCAAACGCTTGTAGGTCGGGTTTTGTAC
>VBJK01000152.1 GCA_005879655.1 Chloroflexota bacterium
CAAGGGCCAGATTGCTGTTGGGGCGGATGCCGATATGGTGCTGGTTGATCTACGGGCGCAGAGTGTCTTGCGGGCCGAGGATCTGCATTATCGTCATCAACATAGCCCCTATGTGGGACGATCGTTGCGTGGGCGTATTGTGCGTACGTTTGTGCGGGGGGTGAGTGTGTTTGCTGATGGGATGTTTGCTGATGGGGGTGTTGGGCGTTTGTGCAAGCCATCTGTCATTGTCTAATACTGGTCGTGGACGTTTCCGAAAACGATAAGGAAGCAATGTTAGGGTTTTTGTTCTTGTCTTTATCTGAATATAAGATCAGCTATGCAAAGATGATTAAAGCTACTCAGTACATATTAGGGAGGCAGTTCTAGTATACTTCTTCGTTGGACGAGTTGCAAGGAACTTTGCAGCGAGCTATCTCACACTCCCATTATGACCAGTGGCATTGTAATATCGATCCATCTCGTCTATACTAAACCTAAAGTGCCAAAAGTACTGATGACCGCGATTAAGCGCCAAGCGAATTACATGATTCAGCAGGAGAGTGAGCATGCCACAAGATCAGGGATCATATCAGGCAGCGACGGCAGCAGCAGGAGTAATGACCTTAATAATGCTACTGATTGGTCTAGCTGTTATTGTCTTCTCGGTTGTTATCTATTGGAAGATCTTTTCCAAGGCGGGCTATAGTGGTGCTCTGGGCTTATTGATGTTTGTACCAATCGCAAATATTATTGTATTGTGCATCCTTGCCTTCGGCAACTGGCCAGTGCTCCAGGAGCTGAATATGCTACGCCAACGCAACGGTATGGCACCGGGACCACAGTATCCGCAGGCCCCTTATCCGCAACAACAACCGTCGTATCCGCAACAGCCACCTTCGTATTCACAACAACCGCCTTCATATCCACAATATTAGTTGAAGACCCACTTCCCCATATCTTTTGGGTTGAGTGCGAGAATGGAAATGACAAACCGGTTTATAATGCAGCACTGATCTATCAGCTCTGCATTATAGACTACGCAAGTTGAACCAGCCTTTAATCGTGCTTCCAGCCAACCGCTCGTGCCAGTACAATGACCTCATCATTTTTCATTGACGAGCAAGCCCGCAGTATGCTACAAATGGAGTTACAACACCATTTGTTCCTTTCCCCCATATAGCACACTACAAGGAGATCAAAGGCATGGCAAAGGTCTCGTTCAGCGAGCTTCAACACACCGTGTGTTTTCCACAACAAACCTAGGCGCAAGGAATTACGCGGCTACGAAACTTGTGTGCCTCACCATCTAGTTGGTTTATGTTATACTGTTCAATAGTAGCTTGAGAGTAGAAATACAACTTCTCAATCATGGCCACAAAGTACAATGTGTAATAAACACAAGAAGGTAGGTCTTTATGTCAAGTACCCCCGCATAGAATGCGGAGGCTTGTAGATTGACTCGTTCAGTTTGCAAGCCTGGACCTGAGCAGACTCAGCCAGGGGAGGGCTTGTCCCTTCTATTGGGCTCCGTTACAAGTGAATGCGGCCTAGCCGATGTCAATAGGCACGTCCGAATGCTTCACCAGTTCGGACCACTGCGGGGCAGGGTTAAAAAGTGTAGAGGGAGAAGCCGGTGCTCTGTCCAACAAACCACTTGCACACGTTGTCGAGGTGAGCATCACCTGGGAAACCAGAGGCCCATGTCGGGCAAAAGCAAAGGAACAGGGGAACTGCTATCTCATCAGCGCTTGGCAAGCGTCGCAACGTGCGTCGGGGGCGCAGGCAACGCCACACACGCTACCGCGCCCCTCGGTGTGCCAATCGCCGCCGACGTGCAGGGTGGCTTCCCCCCTCTTTGCTCTCGCGGGTCAAGAACATCCTGACCTGGGTCAAGCGTATCAGCAGGATCGCGTACGTGACTGCACTCTCCCAAGAGTTGGTCCGTTTCGACCTGCAAAAAATGGGGAATCCCGAAATCTCTGGCGTCTCTTAAACGACCTGGGTTTCCCGACCAGTCATCGCAAGAGGCGCAAACGCTACTTCGGATATCAGACTGGCGATTTGGTTCGAGCCGTTGTCCCTGAGACGCTTGCTTGTCGAGGAAGGCATGTTGGGCGGGTTGCTGTACGAGTCAGGGGAACCTTCAACATCACGACCAAGAGAGGAAAAGTCACTGATGTCCCGTATCGGTTTTGTCGGCCCATCGGACGGACGACGGGCTATAGCTACCAGACAGGAGAGCGGCATGCAGTCCCACTCCCAACCAGCCGATAAGGAACGGCCATTCCTCCTCGGCATAAATGCGCGAGGCTCCCTGGCCCCTTCTATGTGGCAAAGCTATTTACAACCGACCAGTCTCGCTGAAACACTGGCATTGCTCCACCGCTACGCCGGGCAAGCGCGATTGATCGCTGGTGGTACCGATGTGTTGGTTGAGCTACAACGAGGCGTCAAACCAACTGCAACGCTGATCGATATAACCGCCCTGGATGATTTACACTACGTACGCTATGATGGCTCTATGCTGACATTGGGAGCACTGGCTACGCACAATGATGTCATCGCCTCCCCTGCATGTGTACGTTATGCCCTACCACTGGCTCAGGCTTGCTGGGAAGTAGGCGCACCACAGATTCGCACACGCGCCACGCTAGCCGGAAATCTCATTACTGCCTCCCCCGCTAATGATACCATCACACCTTTGATAGCACTGAATGCTCAGCTTGAGCTTATCAGCCATCGAGGCTCACGTGTAGTGCCATTGCGTGATTTTTATCGGGGTGTACGGCGTACTGTGCTCGAACCCTATGAGCTGCTGAAAGAAATTCGTGTTCCTGCATTGCACAACAACCAGCGCGGCCTCTTTCTCAAGCTCGGCTTGCGTAGAGCACAGGCCATCTCTGTGATTACCGTTGCCTTTATAGTCACGCTGACTGATGATGTTGTCAGCGAGGTCAGTATTAGCATGGGCTGTGTTGCACCAACGATTGTTTTTGCCCCCAGCGCCGAGGCATTTTTGCGTGGGAAAAAGCTGGATAGCGCGGTATGCGAGGAAGCGGGACGCTTGGCGAGCGCTGATATCAAGCCTATTGATGATATACGCGGCTCAGCGGCCTATCGACACTCCACTATCGCAGCACTCGTATCACTGGGCTTGCAACGTATCGCAGCTGGCCAGCACGCCGCAGGCTGGATACCACAACCAATCTTGCTAGATACCTCCGCACAAACTCAAACCTCGCCAGCACCGGACAAAGCTATCAGCTTGTTGGAGCACAAAACAAGACACTCCTCAATGCGCTACGTGAAAATGCCGCATTGACGGGCACAAAGGAGGGGTGTGCTGAAGGAGAGTGCGGAGCCTGCACTGTCTGGCTCAATGGACAGGCGGTGATGTCCTGCCTGGTACCAGCGCCCCAGGCCCATAACGCCAACGTCACCACTATTGAAGGACTGGCCAATGGGGAAGAGCTTCATCCGTTGCAACAAGCATTTATTGATCATGCCGCCGTACAATGCGGCTACTGCATTCCTGGCATGCTCATGGCGGGCGCAAAATTGTTACAGGAAGCCACCCAGCCAACGCTTGAACAGGCGCAGATAGCATTGAGCGGCAACATTTGTCGCTGTACTGGCTATCGCAAGATCTTGGATGCTGTGCTGAGCGTGAGAGGAGAGCAAGCATGAGTAGTCTGATTGGCGCTTCGCTCAAACGTCCCGATGCACTGGACAAAGTTACTGGAGCAGCTCGTTATCCTGCTGATTTGATACAATCAGGTATGTTACAGCTACAAGTCGTCTTCGCCCATCGTTCACACGCTCGCATTCGTACGCTCGCTAGTAGTGCTGCTCTCCTTGTGCCGGGCGTCGTTGCTGTACTTACCGCTGCGGATGTGCCCTATAACGCCTTTGGACTGATAGACGCTGATCAGCCGGTATTATGCGGGGATGTCGTGCGCTTTGAGGGCGACAAGGTTGCGCTGGTCGTTGCGGAGAGCAAAGAGGCGGCTATCGCAGGTGCAAAATTGGTAAAGGTCGAGTATGAGGAGCTACCGGCGGTAACTGATCCGCGTGCCGCCTTAGCATCTGACGCCCCGCTAGTACACGAGGAACTGGGCAGCAACCTCCTGTTACACATACCTATTCGTAAGGGTGATGTTGCCCATGCCTTCGCTGAGGCCGATGTCGTAGTGGAGGAGTCTTTTAGCACCTCCTGGCAGGAACATGCCTACTTACAGCCTGATGCTGGTATTGCTTATATAGATGAGCAGGGGCGGGTAGTATTGGAGACGGCAGGCCAGTGGATGCACGAGGATCTACGGCAAATCGCGCAGATGCTCGCTCTACCAGAAGAAAAAGTTATTGTGCGTTATGCGACTATCGGCGGTGCTTTTGGCGGACGTGAAGACCTATCCATACAACATGTGCTGGCGCTGGCGGCCTGGAAATTACAGCGACCCGTCGCGCTTGTCTGGAGTCGCGAAGAATCGATTATTGGACATCACAAGCGGCATCCTTTCCAGATCCGTTGTCGCTGGGGCGCAAAGCAAGATGGTACGATTACCGCCGTTGAAGCAGAGGTAATTGGGGATGGTGGGGCTTACGCCTCAACCAGTGTGGAAGTCGTCAAGGTGGCTACGCTGCTGGCCAGTGGTTGCTATGAGGTTCCTAATATCTCTGTCGATGGCTATGCAGTCTACACCAATAACGTGCCCTGTGGAGCATTTCGCGGCTTCGGTGCGCCCCAGGCTCAGTTTGCCAGCGAAATTATGGTGACGCGCCTGGCTCATGCATTGGGTATTGATCCGGTCGCAATGCGGCGGCGCAATATCTACCGCGAAGGGAGTATTGAGCCAACACAACAGCCATTGCCGCAGGGAGTTAGTGCTTTACAGGTGCTGGAGCGTTGTGTTGCGGAGGCGCAGACCCGTTGGCAGTATGGCGCGCCACGTCAGCAGACGGCACCTCATTTGCGGCGTGGCATCGGTATTGCCTGCGGCATCAAAAATATTGGCTACTCCTTTGGCTATCCTGAGCAGGCTACGGCGACTGTGGAACTCTTTGGGCGCGGCGAGATTGAGCAGGCGATCGTGCGTGTGGGAGCTGCTGATGTGGGGCAGGGTAGCCATCTCATCCTGCGCCAGATTGCCGCTGAAACATTGGGGCTAGGCTTTGAGCAGATCAAAATGATTTGTGAGGACAGTAGCGAGTCGCCCAACGCGGGTAGCGCCTCCGCCTCCCGTATGACGTTAATGGTCGGGCGCGTTGTGAACGAGGCCGCCGCCGCTGCGCGCGAACAATGGGGCTTCACCGATGACACGCATATCACCGTCACACGACAGTACCGCCCGCCGCGTACTACACCACTTGATCCAGTCACCGGGGCGGGACTGCCAAACTATTGTTACGGCTATGTGGCGCAAGCTGTCGAAGTTGAAGTCAACGTACTGACGGGCCAGGTACAGGTGCTCGGCGTGATCAGCGTGCACGACGTTGGCAAAGCGATCAATCGGCAGCAGGTCGAGGGACAGATCGAGGGTTGCTTGGCTCAAGCGGTTGGCTATGCCTTGCTCGAACATTTCCAGGTGCGTGATGGACATATCCTCACCCCCTATTTTAGTACTTACCTCCTACCGACTGTACTAGATATGCCCACAGAAATTGTACCTATCATACTGGAAGAAGCCGATCCCAATGGACCATATGGAGCGCGTGGCGTTGCTGAAATGCCGCTTGTACCATTTGCACCCGCTATCGCCTCGGCAATTCATGACGCGACCGGTGTCTGGCTTACACAACAGCCAATGACGCCAGAACGTGTACTGAAGGCACTCGAACAGTAGCTCCGCCGTAGGGCAACCACGCCCATAGGCATGCGCGCTAAGCGGGGGTCCAGGGGGCTTGGCCCCCTGGCGGGGTTTGGGGTGTCCCCAAGCTCTCCTTTTCACTCCTCTCGCCGCCTGCGGCGGCGAAGAAAAGAGGTATTTGGGGACACCCCAAACCCCGTCAAAGGGCTGCAAGCCCTTTGCAATCCTGCTGTCAAGCGTTAGGTTGATGCATATTGGGCAACCACAAGGGATTGCCCTGTGCGTGGACCGGAGGTGCTTATTTCACCGGTATTGTCTCTTGTGGTTGCCCTGTGGTGGGGAGGTAAATGCTTCATTAAAATGTATTGTCCTTTATGGGTACTTTATCACTTGCAATTCTCCGGTAGTTTCGTAATGATATACAATATAATCATTGAGATGCAACTTGCTATAGGAACAACATCCATGTAGCAGGGTCTTAAATAAGGAGAGTCAGCGATGACAGGACCCGAAACGCCTGCCCTGGATAAGAAAATTGAACGAACAGTACATGTCCAGGGCATTGCAACGCACATCTTTGAAGCAGGGGATACCACCAATCCGCCTCTCTTGTACCTACACGGCTCCTATCTGGGCAATCTCTGGCTGGACTACCATAAAGCACTAGCGCAACATTTTCATATCTTTGTGCCTGATACGCCCGGTTATGGCTTGACCGAGCGTCCCGACTGGATGCGCGACATGAGCGACTATATCCTGTATTTGCGGGACCTGCTCAACGTCTTAGGGCTACAAACAACGCATATCGTAGGACACTCGCTGGGAGGTTGGATGGCCGCAGAGATCGCCGTCTGGTATCCAGAGCGTGTCAATAAACTGGTCTTATCCAATGCTGCCGGTCTGCGGGTCAAGGGTTCGCCGATTGCTGACCTGTTTGCCATGAGCCGTGAAGAGATCATCGCTATTAGCTTTGATGATCTACAGGCTGCTCAGCCGTTGATACCTGCCGTAGCCAGCGTAGATGATCACATTCAGTACTACAAAGAGCAGATTACGCTGGCCACGTTGACATGGAATCCCAGTTATGACCCCAAACTGCAACGGCGGCTAGCTCAGCTGACCTGTCCAACCTTAGTTGTATGGGGTGCCAACGAACGCGTCATTCCTCCCATCTATGGCACAGTGCTGCAAGAGACCATCCCTAATGCACAACTAGCCATGCTCGCAGGAACGGGCCATATGCCGATGTTTGAAAAGTGTGAAGAGTGGGCAAGCGTAATCACGCAGTTTTTACAGGAGAACGTATGAATAAGCTGGCATTCCACTATTTTCACTTGATGCCGTGGCCTCATCTGCCAGAGGACTTTGACGAGAAATACGACTCAGCCTGGGTGACACTGCCCAACTCGCTCTATGATCCCGTCAAGGGCCACGAACTTTACGAGCGTTACTTCAACGAGATCGAGCGTGCAGACAGACTGGGCTGGGATGGCGTCATGGTTAACGAGCATCACCAGAATGCTTATGGTACCATGCCCTCGCCAAATATCATGGCCGCGGTCCTGACGCAACGCGTCAAACGCGCAAAGATTGCTATTATTGGCAACGCGCTCCCACTGCACGACGATCCCTTGCGTGTTGCCGAGGAGATTGCCATGCTGGATGTGATCAGCGGTGGTCGCATCATCTCCGGCTTTGTACGCGGCATCGGCATGGAGTACTTTAGCTATAATGTTAACCCGACCATCAGCCGCGAACGTATGGAAGAAGCACACGATCTGATCATCCAAGCATGGACGCGTCCGGGTCCCTTCGCCTTTGAGGGCGAGCATTATCGTTACCGTTACGTCAACATCTGGCCGCGCCCGATTCAGCAACCGCCGCCCATCTGGCTCCCTGGTGTGGCCAGCCGAGAAACCATTGACTTTGCCGCCGCACACAAATATCCCTATATGACGGTATTTATGCCCATGGAGCACCGCGAACGGGCCTATGCATTGTACCGCCGCATAGCCGAAGAGAAATACGGCTACGAAGCACAACCAGAGCAACTTGGCTTCTGTACACCAGTGATCATTGCCCCCACAGACGACGAAGCAATGAGGATCGCTGAAAAATACGTCATGTGGCTCTTCAACAAAGGCTTGAAGGTCCGTCCAGAATTTTTTGTACCACCCGGATATATGAGTCCCCAGAGCTTCAAAGGGGCATTGCAAAGTGGGATCTTCGGTGTACTGGACCGCACCGCTACTTTCAAAGAGTTGGTCGAGACAGGTGTCGTCATCGCAGGTAGCCCGGCAACTATCATCGAGAAGCTGAGCTACCATACGGATGTTCTGCACGCTGGTCTGTTCGTCAGTGCCGGACATGTTGGTGAGATGCCCGATGAGCTAGTACTGCAACAGCAGGAGCTATTTGCCAAAGAAGTAATGCCACATTTCCGTGAGCAACCAGTCGCTCAACGACAACCGTAAATTTCTTACCATGAGAAAGAGCGAATGATTTTATAAATAGATTATTTCGCTGTGAGTCTTTTTTTATAGAACAAAGGAGTTCGTATAATGGCGGTTTCAAAGGGTTCGCCTTTGCGCCTGTATCTTATGCAACTAGCTACGATGCAGCCAGGCGACATCCCGATACCAGGCTACCTCATTCAGACCGATGACGGTACCAACATTTTTTTTGCTTAAAAGATGAAAAGGGGAACGTATTCATGAGAATGCTCAAAATTACCGCAGGTCCTTATGTTTTTACTGCCCGCATGGAGGAGGAAGATGCGCCTAAAACCTGTCTCGCCTTTAGTAAACTATTGCCATTTCGCAACAAGCTGATCCATGCTCGCTGGAGTGGTGAAGCGGCGTGGATTCCTCTTGGCGACTTTCAGACTGGGGTTGGTTATGAGAATCATACCAGCCATCCAGCTCCTGGTGAGATTTTGCTCTATCCGGGAGGGTTTAGCGAGACGGAAATTCTCTTCCCTTATGGTGCAGCACGTTTTGCCAGCAAGCTCGGACAGCTAGCCGGGAACCACTTTTTGACCATTGTGAAGGGGGATGAGCATTTGCGCGAGTTGGGGCAGAGGTTGTTGTGGGAGGGTGCTATGGATGTAGTGTTTGAGCTGATGTGACGGATCAATAAGCTCATAGCACGGCATCTGTCCAGACGACGTGACGCGCTGGGAAAATCTCGATAGTTACTCAGGCCACCTCAAACGTTTTACGCCGATAGGTAGTCTTATTGGACGTGCCACCTTACAGGGGCATTGATCCGGTAGAGGATACTGCAAGATAGCCCGTTTTTGCCATATCATGCCTGGATACTTGGAGATGTCTCTGTCATGATCGTCTCCTCAACAGTTCACGGTATGCTACGAAAGTCAGTGCGATTTCCTCCAAGCATAGCCGTGGACTTTATCTTAACGAGGGGGAGTCGTTGCTTTCCGTTGTTCATTGGCGCGTTATACTTGGTGACAATTGCTAGTGCGGATACCCTGGCATGAGTCCGAGTAAGGCTGTGCTACGTGCTTAATTTACAAGTGCTTGCTTCGAGAGAGAGTACTTGTAGGGGTAGTGCTGCCCCCCATTTCTATATGCTGGTGCAAAAGGCCCTCTCCGCAAGCCTACCGGAGAGGGCCTTTGGTTGCGTTTGCTGTGATCAGCTATGGGGAAATCTAGTGAGGATACTGCAATGGGAGAAAGTCAAAATCCTCATCCATGCTCCCATCAGTCTTCCCCTCAGCATAAAGCGCCAATGTCACTACCAACATACCTATTCCTCATATTCCCTTATAATTTGTGCAGATCAGACCGTGCCTGCTTCAACGAGGTGAGCCAGGCAAAGCGTTGTTTCATGGCTGGGAGGGCATGTTACGCCCCGCCAAAGGTCAGCATCAGGTCGGTGGCATAGCCGAGTAAGAAGCCGACGAGCAGTCCCCACATGACGATCTCTGGCACCCTGAACCTTTTGGCTACGCCCAGCAGTTCGACGATGACGTAGATGATCGCTCCAGCGGCAAGTGCGAGGAAGAGGATGAACACTTGTGGCGAGTTAAAGATCATGCCAGTCAGGGTGCCCAGGAAGGTTGGTCCGCCGCCAATTAGTCCTAGCAGAGCAATGAACTTCCAGGATACCGTCTGACCCGTTAAGGGACCTGCAATACCAAAGCCTTCGGTCATGTTGTGCAGCCCAAAGCCAATAATCAAGACCAATGCGAGCTGAAGTGCACCCGTGGCCGCCGACTGCCCGATGGCCAGTCCCTCTGCAAAGTTGTGCAAACCAATGCCTATCGCAATGAGCAGTGCAAGCATGTACGGCGACATCTCTCCGGTGGCAGTTATGGGTACGGCTGGAGTAGTGCGCGGCTTGGTTGCCACCGGGGTAGCGATCCCCGCTTGAGACGCTACCTCCGCATCTGGAGCCGCTGGAGCTGAGGACACAGTCTCAGATGTCACCACTGCCGGAGCCGTTACACCCACCCGTACACGTCTGGCAACGAAACGGTTGAAATAGACTAATCCGACCGAGCCAAGCCCGATACCCAGGATAAGCAAGGCAAAATTCAACAAGAAGTTTCCTAGTTGTGAAGGCTGTTTCTGTACCTCGCGTAATGCGGCCTCAATAGGTTCACTGGCCTTAGCAATAATATCATAGAGTAAAAAAATGAGAACGCCGGTGGCAAGCATATTCAAAAAGACTTTGAGTGACTGCGGGACCTTTTTCAGGAAGACAAGCGGTAAGCCGAGAAAAATGGTGAGTCCTGCAAATGCTCCTAATAAGATGATGGTACCCGTGGGCATAGATAATTCCTTTCTCTAGCCGTATATCATGTATTGTGATAAGAAAAACCATATGCATGTTGTCTACTCTCATCTGTACTCACAAAACATGTTAGGCAATACTAATATCATAGTCCTCTACTAGGATATTAGCATTGCCTAATGTGAAAAGTCAAGGGCGCACATGCCGCGTCAGGGCTGTGATAGATAGCATGCCTATCGTATAATTAAATTTAATCTACAAAGACGATATCGTCGAGTCCCTAATGCTAACTGCGCATATGCGCTTAATCCATCCTAAACTACGGAGCTATGTCTATGCCAAAAACAATGTTTGATAAGATCTGGGATGCCCATGTAGTACGAGATGTGCCCGGTGAAGCAACCGTTATCTACATTGACCGCCACCTCGTGCATGAAGTGACCTCTCCCCAGGCCTTCGCTGGTTTGCGTGCTGCTGGTCGCCGCGTGCGACGCCCGGCGGCCACTGTTGCCGTACTTGATCATAATGTCCCCACGGTCAACGGTCGGCGTATGCTGGATGTCGTTGATAAAAATACCGAGCTGTCCATTACCACGATGGAACAGAATGCACGCGCTTTCGGCATCACACTCTATGATATGGCTGATGCTCGTCAGGGTATTGTGCATATTATTGGACCTGAGCTGGGCTTGACCTTGCCTGGTATGACGCTGGTCTGTGGCGATTCGCACACCTCTACGCATGGCGCATTGGGTGTCTTCGCCGTGGGTATTGGTACGAGCGAGGTTGAGCACGTCCTGGCCACACAATGCCTCTTGCAGAAGAAGCCCAAGACGATGAATATTCGCATCGAGGGCACACTGGCCCCCGGTGTTACTGCCAAGGATGTGGCGTTATATCTTATCGGTCAACTTGGTACGGGCGTCGGTACCGGACACGTCATCGAATTTAGCGGTTCCACGGTGCGTAATCTTTCGATGGAAGGGCGTATGACGCTCTGCAATATGGCCATTGAAGCTGGTGCTCGCGCGGGTATGGTCGCACCAGATGAGACAACTTTTGCTTATGTAAAGGGCCGCCCCTTTGCGCCGCAGGGCGAACTCTTTGCTCAGGCCGTGCAGGCGTGGAAACAACTAGTCAGCGATCCCGATGCGCAATTTGCTAGTGTGCATGAGATTAACGTCGATGGCTTAGGACCGCAGGTGACATGGGGTATTAATCCTGGTATGGTGGCTGATGTGACGGGCCACGTGCCCGATGCGGTTGCTGAAAGCGATCCCTTGCAGCGTCAGAGCTACGAGCGCGCCTTACAGTATATGGGGCTGAAGCCTGGTCAGAAAATCACCGATATTACAATAGATACCGTTTTTATTGGATCCTGCACAAATTCGCGCCTTGAGGATTTACGTATGGCGGCACAGTATGTGAAGGGGAAGCATGTTGCACCCAATGTGCAAGCGCTGGTAGTGCCGGGTTCTATGCAAGTGCGGCGTATGGCGGAGGAAGAAGGACTGGCGGATATTTTCCGTGCGGCAGGTTTCCAGTGGCGTGAGGCGGGATGCAGTATGTGTATTGCAATGAATGGGGACCGTCTCTCCGAAGGTGAACGTTGCGCTTCAACCAGTAACCGTAACTTCGAGGGTCGCCAGGGACGCGGTGGACGCACACACTTGGTCAGTCCGGCCATGGCCGCTGCTGCCGCTATCGCCGGTCATTTCGTCGATATTCGTGACCTCTAGCCCAAAAACGAAAGAGCTGAGAGGGACAGGGGGTCCAGGGGGCGAAGCCTCACCTTTCGGGGTGTGGGGTGTCCCCAAATACCCTAAACCACCACTTTTACCGCCTCTGGTGGTAAGAAAAAAGGAGAAAATAGTAGGTTATGGAACCTTTCGTGAAACATACCGGCCTCGCCATGCCATTAGATCGCACCAACGTCAATACAGACGAGATTATTCCTGCTCGTTTCCTTACGACTATCAAGCGAGCAGGCTTTGCCGATGCACTATTTGCTAACTGGCGCTACCTGAGCGATAATCAACCCAATCCCGCTTTTGTGCTGAATTTCCCGCGTTATCGGGGCGCGAGTATGCTGCTGGCTGGCGATAACTTCGGTTGTGGTTCCTCGCGTGAGCATGCACCATGGGCCATTCGTGAATACGGCTTCCGCTGTATCATCGCGCCAAGCTTTGCCGATATCTTTTACAACAACTGCTTCAATAATAGTATCCTGCCCATAACACTGGATGAAGCACTGGTGAAGGAGCTTTTTAAAGAGATTGAGGTGCAGGAGGGGTATACGCTGACGGTAGATCTGGCAGAGCAGACCGTGACGACCCCCGGTGGGCGCGCATTGCATTTTGAGATCGATCAATTTAGGAAGCAAGCCTTGCTCAAGGGTCTCGATAATATCGGCTGGACGCTGTCACACGATGACGAAATCTCGCAGTATGAAGAGCAGCGTAAGCAGGAGGCTCCCTGGCTCTTCGCTGTCTCCGCAGGGCACCCATAAAGGATGCCCAATACGCATCAACCTAAGCCGGGGGTCCAGGGGCTTCGCCCCGCCTTTCGGGGTTTGGGGACACCTCAAACCCCGTCAAAGGGCTGCAAGCCCTTTGCAATCCTGCTGTCAAGCGTTAGGTTGATGCATATTGGGCACCCATAAAGGATGCCCATAGGCATGCGCGCTAAGCGGGGGTCCAGGGGGCGGTAGCCATCCTGGCGGGGTGTGGGGTGTCCCCACATACCTCTTTTCTTCTCTTTGCCGCCGGAGGCGGCAGGAGAAAGGGAGTGCAGAGGGCTTTCCTCTGCTTAACGCGCAGGCCTATGGGCATCCTTTATGGGTGCCCTGTGGACGGCTTATTGGAATGATATTGTCCTTTATGGGTGCTCTGGACAGGGATAGGAAGTCACATCACAAGCGCACACTCACGCTGGCAGAGGCATCGGAAAGTAGCTTCAAACTCAACTGATCGTGGTCATGCAAATAGGGGGAACATGGATCGATCTCGATCTCCACATCTACACCTCTCACCTGCAAGGCTTTGA
>VBJK01000211.1 GCA_005879655.1 Chloroflexota bacterium
ATAACTGTTCCTATATCTAGCCCTTGTAAGCGATAGCTAAATGCTCCATATTTGAAGCCGTCTTTCCAGAAGTAGCTGCTCAGTAGGAGCGTGTAGGCAGGTGGTGTAGCTCCAGGATGAGCAAGGGCACTTTGTAAGAGCGAGGTAGCATCTCCCTGTGCCAGGATGTCAAGTGCATGGTGGACAACATCGTAATGATAGACCCCCGCAGGCACATGTTGGCCTGGCCCAACGAGCAGATACAATTCGCATGGGAATAATGCTCCTCCTGATGGAACCGGACGCAAAAGGGTCGTGTTAAACGACAATGCATCTGTTTCCTTGGTGGGTAGATACCTCAACGTGGGGTGAACCATGGCTACGCTATAGCACTGACGAGTAAGGCCATAGAGATCAACCAACATCTGCCCAAGCTGTTCCCCGCCTACGTGGCTTAACGAAATCTGCTCACAATTGCGGTAGATTTTGAATGGGAGAGGCTTGGCTTTCCAATTGACCTCTCTTGGGTCTGGTGGTTGTGCATTGGACGCGATATAACGTTGGGCTGCATTTGCTTGTATTGTATTTCTATCCTATCTATTTAGTTCTTCTCGTTTGGTGGATTAACGTAACAAAGAAAAGCGATGCCGGTTGCCTGCCTGGATGCCTGGTTGCTCATAACCAATGACCAGTTCTGCTAAAGGCTCGATCGATGTATCTCTCAACTTGAGAAGAAATTTGCTCGCAGGCTGGAGATAGCTGTTACTGTAGCGTGCGGTTAGTCCCTGAGCCGCACTCATCGCCGAGAGTCGGTGTCCGATCAGACCCGCTTCGAGATTCATGATGCGGTAGGCCCGGTTCCCAAAGAGGTGGCTCTGTACTGCATAATCGCCTGCAAGAAAGCAGACTAGATTGGCCGGGGCACTAACGACATTGGGTACCGCCTGCAATGCCTGAACCTGCCGGGAGAAATCGCCATGCTCGATGACATGCAGCATGCCACAGTCTGCACACAGACGGTAGATGCCTACGTCAATCCCTTCGACATGCTGAACGACGATATAGAGTTGAAGGCGTGGAGATGCAGGTACATGCTGCAAATCGCTATTATATGCCGTCAGGCTATAGCGAATGATTTCCCAAAATGGAGCGAGGCCGAGCGGGACACGTGAGGGCATAAATTTCATATCGCCTGAACTGCGGAAATGCAGTGCCTCAGCTAGATCTCTCTCTTTGGGTGATAGTACTGGTGGAGCAATGCGCTCTTCTGTTGTCAGGCATGTTGTGCTTGAAAGCGTGGTCTCTGTCACCATCTCAGTCGTGTCTTCAAGAAACGTGTGCTGATCCATTTCAGTGAGGATTGGACAGAGCTGATGATCGAACGTGGTTGTTTTGACATAGTCAAGGGTGAGAGGTGCGATAGTCTCAGATAAGGCCTGTGCGGTTGTTTTTGCCCCAAGACGCCGGAGCTTCTCCGACCCATGATCCAGCCCACAATCCTGGATATTTCCCGCGTACAGGGATACGACGGCCATTAAGCTCTGCTCATCTGGCACGAAGCCCAGGAGCCGATTGAGAGGCTGGTCGAGGAATTGATAATGGGCACGACCAGTGTAGCCGAGAGGGCTTGCAACGAGAAGCGCATTACTGGTGACAATCCCCGCTTCCTGGGTGCAGAGCCGGTAGGCGAAATTGCTATATTTAAAGGCCGTTTTCCAGAAGTGTGCCGAGATGAGTAGCACACCCAAACTGTTGTCGAGATTTGCATCGAGAGCAGTCGCGAGCAGGTTGCGATACTCGCCCTTGCGGATGAGGGCGAGACTGTGGTGCAGGTTGTCATAGTGGTAGACCCCGGCAGGGATGTGCTCGGTCTGGGGAAGCCACAGATAGAGTTCCGTCGGAAAGAGGCAACGCGCTGACGCGACGAAGCGATGGAAGGGCCAGGCGACCCCCACACCTTCGTCATGACGAGAAAAACCGTAGGTATAATACAAGAGCGTTGAGAGGCTCTCGTAAGAAATCGTAGGGGTGGGGCATACCCCTGCCTCTCCAGTCTCTTCCTCCTGGTGAAAAGCCCGATGCGGATCACCGAGTGTCAAGGGTGGCACTTGGTGAAGTGGGTAGCGCTCCGTCTTCTGATAGACTTTGAATGGGAGCGGGATCTGTTCTTTTGGGTGCCGTTCTTGTTTTCTGTGTTGGAGACTACCTGGATCATAAAGCGACTTCAGTAGGAAATCAGAACCGATATGCAGATTCCTGTTTTTCATATATCTTTCCAATCGTTTTCCTACGGGAATGGGTGCGGATGCGGATTGATGTCAGCATCAGTGAGAGGCCCATCTCGATAGCCAAGCTGAGCAGGCAGGTGATACAGCCGCTGGAAACCGGTGTGGCGGCGGTACGGATGCCCAAAGGTCATGGGGAGCATGCCGGGCATGATGACCTTCACACAACGAAAATCTTGTGCGGCATGCTCTGGCGTAGTCTGATCAACTACGACAATGTCAATGCTATGTCGAGAATAGTGATCGATGAGTGTGGTGAGGTCATCACGCAGGTCCAGCGTTGGTTTGTGACGATAGAATTCGCTAAAGGCTTCCTGGAAGGTTTGCGGGCTTGCGGGTGAATCGTAGAGGAAGCTCAAGCGCTCAAAGGCTTCTGGCAGGTAGTAGAGCAGGGAATGGTGTTCCATCTCAGTGACAGAGAGGGGATCGAACAGCATTTCCAAGGCTTTTTCGCGTTGCTCCTGCAAGTCATCGAATGGTCTCTTGATCATCATCTCTAATTCCAGCAGCGCATTGAGGACCGCCTGCTCCGGGTTGGGGTGGGAGCCAGCCGTGCACAAGGCTTTGGGTATCCTATCGCGGTCTTGCTCGTCAACAGCCATAACCCAACAGCAAGGAACACCATGATCAAGGGTCGTATTGAAGACATGAATGGTATAGCCGCTCGCGTGCTCAATATTCTCTAGCATCAGAGGAACCTCAGCATCAGTGGCAGACCGAGGGTCAAGACGTGGCACACTGAGCTGTGCATACCATGTCATCAAGAAGGCATCACGCTCGGCCACCTCCAGGATGCCGTAGAAAATGGCCTCTTCAAGGCAATTGCCCAGAGCACACCCATTGGAGATTTCATAGACAAATGCATTATCTATAGGGACACGGACAGGGGCGGTAGGCATCGTGCGAGGCTCCGATCCTGTCCCTACAGCCCCTGTCTGGTGACTTGTACCAAGACGGAGCAGCCCATAGTAGCCAATGTGTTCGGGAACAAGGATGGGCTGCTTGCGCTGGAAGGAATAGCCCCAGACCCAGCTACAAGGCAGGTCGTGATGATAGGCAACATAGCGGAAGCCAGGGAGTGCGTACTGCTCAGCCGTATAGAGTCCCAGGGTTATTGGTTCCAGAGCTTGCTCGCCGAGTTCCCGATAGCTGGCGTAAACGGTCGTGCGTTTCGTCTTGGGACGCTGGCCTCCATAGCGTTCAAGGGCTTCAGCAAGAGCGGCAAGCAGGCTCTGTTCATAGGTGAGTGTACGACCAATGCCGTTCATCCGCGTGTGTTTCTCTGTACCGTGGCTGACGCCGATCCAAGCTGTTACCATGGCAAGGGAATAGCTGGGATTTTTGACCAGAGTAGGGATCAGCCCAGTTTTTTCATCCACATAGGTCTCAAAAATCTCTTTGGCATGAGCTTTGAGCGAACGGATGCGATAAGTGGATGGAGAGAGCTTCAGACGCGATTGCAGTGTAATAATTGCGGCAAGAG
>VBJK01000212.1 GCA_005879655.1 Chloroflexota bacterium
TTTTCCGCATGACAAGCGTTGATGCGCTACCTGCTCGATACTGATAGCCTCACCGAGTTCTATGAGCCTGCCTCTTCGGGTTATCTGAGTATCACCGATCGTGTCGCCTCTCTTCCCAGTCGGGATCTCGTATTTGCCTCCATTCTCTCCCTGTATGAGTTGGAATACGGGTATGCCAATGCAACCGACGATCTGAAACCCGTCATCAGAAAACGGATTTCCACGGCTCAAAAGGACTTCGCATTCCTGTCACTTCTACCCGAAGCCGCTCGGGTCTTCGGGAGCCTTAAGGCTCGATTACGGATACATCGCCAACTGAGCAAAAAGGCCAGCAAATCTCACAACGTGGACCTCATGTTGGCTGCCACGGCAATCATCGAAGGTTGTACGTTGATCAGCGCTGACGGGATCTACTCGGACCTCCAGAAACTCGATCCCACTCTACGGGTCGAGAACTGGCTCGGCTGAGCCTACGAATCCCGGTGCACCGTCGCCGGCGAAAACGCCGGCAGGCAGATCGCCACGTACTCGGCCCCGCCCGGCTCCGGGCTGCTATACCGCACCCACTCTCCCGGCGACGCCACCACCGCCTGGCCCGCCCGCACGTCGAGCGAGCCCCCTTCGTGCTCGACGCGCAGGAGCCCCTTCAGAACGACGGTGATCTCCTCGAAGTCCGGACGCTGGCCGGGCTCCTCCCAGCCTTCGGGGGAGACCATGCGGGCCACGCTCAACGCCTCGTGACCCGAATTCACCCGGCCGGCGTACTCCTCGATCCGCTTCGGCTTGTTGCCGGCGGCTTGGATGACGGTGGGCTGCTTGAGAAAAATCGGCATAATTTCTCCCTTCTATATGACAGATTCTCGTCCAAAAAGATTGGCGACCTCCCAGAAGAACGGCACACGATCAGGAAATAAATAGGACGCAAGAAGGCAAAGCATCCAGACATGTCGGCCCTTTGCACCTCGATCAGAAGAAGTACTCGCTCTAACGTCCAAGCCAAATCTGCGAGTGAAGTCTTTGACTCTCCAGATATCACGTCCTATTGCATAGAGAATGCTTGATCCATCCTCGATGATTTCGTCGGCAAAGCTCGTGTAGTCGTTAGGTAGAAAGACATACGCCACTTCTCCATCAAGTGTGATCATTAGGGAATCCACACGCTTGCTTAGACCCAAATCGCCAGAGCATAGCAAAAGCACTGCGAGAAGTTGGCTTGGCCTTCCCAGCAATTCATAATCAATAGCCTTGAAGTCCTGAGCCTTCATGAGAAGGTATGATAGCGCCTGCTCAGGTTGTAACCCCGCCCTAGAAACCCTGCCCTCGATAGCCACCATCCCATCAAAAGTGCTCTCAACAACATCCGAAGCAAGGGCTTCACCACCCCATATACTTGCCGATTTTGAAAATAGATAGACGTATGGAGCCTGTTCCTCGGAGAGCGCTACAAGAGATCCCTTATAAGTATCTACCACAATCTCAACAAGCCTTTTACACTCCTCCTTGTCAGATTCTCGGCCGATGCCCATAATTTCATCCACGAGGCAGGAAAGTCCAATCCACCCCAGCAGCCTTGATATACGTAGCGGTAGGTAAAAAAGATTACCAAATATTCCCCTTGGGCTCAGCAAGATGTACGGATCTCTTTGCAAACCATCTAAAAGCTCAGCCCGCGCATTTCGAGCTATCGCCGATAGTTCTTTTGCAAAATCGAGAACCAGAAGCTCCACTCCCTCGCCATCAGAGTCTGGCAACAGGCCCAGCGCACATGTGGCCAGGACATTGTACTCAGCAAGAAGATCTTGAGATGACGCTACACGAGCACGTAGCGTCGTGGAAAGACCTCGCACGAATGACCATAGCTGGTTTGGCTCATCGCTTAGCCCCCCAGCAACACTCCTAATGATCTGCCAAAGTCGTCTAGCAGATTGCTCTTCCGCGATCAACCGGTACTCTCGCCACAATATCTCTGAGTGCCTGTATATCCTCTCTCCGAGGCTAGAGTTAGGAGGTATACCTGCCAAAGTAATGCTACCCTGCTCCTGAGCAAAATGAGGATTGGCAGCAAACTCGCCTTGGCCATAGAGATTCAGACCCCAAGTTACCGGGACTTGCTCTTTGCTGACAGCAGAAATGTCGTCAGAAACACAGCGACCTACTTCGACAAGGCCTAAAAAAGGACGCGCACTCTGGATCGTCTTACTACCTTGAACATAGCTTAGTAGATGGGAAGTCAGAACACCCCCCTCAAGCGTCTCCTCCGCATATTCAGAAATCCCAGAGGCAGCCAAGAAAGAGACACTTGAGCTGCCTGGAACCCCGATAACATCACGTTTTAGCAGAGTCGGCGCATCCAGCATGGCGCCACCAGACTCACAGGCATCCATAATTAAGTTCACCTGACGTATCCGAGCTTCGGCGAACAATGCAAGAAGCCACACTACAGACAAAGCCGAGGTGGAGAGAGAACTATAGTCTGATTCTCGCAAACCCAGGTAATAGGTGCCCGCTTTCGTGGAACCATGGCCTGCAAAGAAAAAGGTGAAGACATCTATTCCTTTCGATTTTCGAGATATACCTGCAAAAAATTCCGTAACGTCGCTCAGCGAAGGAGAACGAAGGAGCCGCGATTCTTCTGGACTATAGCCACTTCGCGAATCGACCAGTGCTTCAAAAATGCGCGCAGCATCTCTCTCTGCCCCGAAGAGTCGAGGCATAGAGGTATAATAATCACAACCAACACTCAGTAGCACTTTCACTCGCGCTCCTCCGACTCCTGCTGAGAGTAGAATTTCTTAAGCCTTGCAAGTTCATCCTCCAGTGCAGAAAGTCTTTTTTGGGCCTTAATGACTTGGACTTCACGACTAAAGCTTGCAGGCTGACGCCTCAATTCATCGATGAACCGCTTCGCATTTGAAGGATGTACATGGATCTCGGGAAGACTGACTGAGCCATCTTTTGTCACACTGAACTTAATTTTTCTCATCATCTCCAAGAACGTATCTGCAAGAGTCGCGTAGTCTGCCCTTGAAACAGTGTTCCCCACCTCATCCGCAGCACTTCCTACGACCTGATACATGAGACGGCTGAATTGGGAGGCCATTTCCCGTATCGTGTTATTGATGAACTCGACAATAACTGTCGGGTCATGGTCTATCAACTTTGAGTGCGCCACGACCCCTTCAGCAGTAATCGGCTGCAATTCGCTCGTCGATGTTCCGTTATCCCCTTCTCTCTGCAGAGCCCAACGCTTCCCATGAGGCAAAAAATATGAATTTTGTAAGGGTATTAGGGACCCTGTTTGCTGCCTCAAGCTGGCATGGATTATTTTCGCGATGCTTAAGTCGAAAGCCTCTGAGTCGCGAACTACTGGGTAAGGTATTCTACAGCCTGACCTCATGACCAATTCACACTCCTAATTTTGCATGAACATTAAGAGGCCTGATTAGGGGAGTTCAACTAAATCCCCTAGGATCTCTCAGTGCGATCACCAAGCCCTACTTCATCAACAGGCTCTTGCCGTCCAGGTTCGTCGTGGGCTTCACTCCGTAGAGGTCGAGGATGGTCGGCATCACGTCCCCCATGTAGGCGCCGTTGGGGGCGTTCAGCTTGAAGCTGCT
>VBJK01000153.1 GCA_005879655.1 Chloroflexota bacterium
ACCAGGCTACCGACCAGACCCAGTCGCTATGACCACCGTAAATATACCTGAGAGCAGGGGTTGGAGTCGGAGAGGCATGATTGTTCACCTGCTCATAGATAGCCCATGTGGCCACTCCGACCGCGCCAATACCAGCTACAGCAGCTGTTGCACCGAGCAAAAGAGCACGTCTATGTATCAGACTCGACCGCTGCGGCTCTGGTCCAGCTTTCTCAGGTTGCACTACCTCTGGTACAGGTGTCATTGGATCAGCGACGTTGCTTAGGGGAGTCTGTATTGCCTCTTCCAGGGGGACCGTCGCCGTGGAACGTAGTCCGGTTATATCATCAGCAAGCAGGGTGTGCTCATCCAGTGGTGCTGTTTGGGGGGATGGTGGGAGCAGAGAGGCTAGTGCTAGCTCCTGTCCTGTTTGCGGTAGTATCGGTTGTAATGTCGTAATTGATCTTGTTGACGAACCGAGTTCAACCGTGGCAGAAGGACTCTCAATACTGGCGACGGCCTTCTGCAAAGCCTGGGCAAAATCGCTAATACGCGCATAACGCTGCTGAGGATCTTTCGCCAGCGCCTTGCCAATCACCGCTTCTACCTCTGGTATGATTGCTGGAACTTTCTCGCTTAACGGTGGGGGTGGTACTAATGCATGCTTGACCGCAACCTCGGTCAGCGTACCATGGAATGGACGTTCGCCGCAGATCCACTCGTACACCACAATCGCCAGCGCGTATTGATCGCTCGCCGGGACGGCCTGTGACTGAATCTGTTCCGGTGCCATATAGGCCACTGTACCAGCTAATTCTTGCATACCTTGCGTACTGTGATGGTGAGTACTGTGTGCGATCACCGCGATGCCAAAATCACTGAGTAACACCTCGTTACGTCTGCCCAGCAGCATATTTTCGGGCTTGACATCACGGTGAATAATCTTCTGTTCATGTGCATATTGTAATGCATCAGCAATGTGGATAACGTAACCCACAATGGTTGTCAGCGGCAGCTTAGACCCGCGTGGGTGGCGCTTACGCAATGTGCCATCAGACGCGTAATCAACGACCAGAAACGGTGTTGTACCCTCTACACCGAATTCTAGGACGCGCACAATGTTAGGATGGACTAGACGGGCAATAGTGCGGGCCTCAGTGCGAAAGTGCTCCTCGTCATCGCTTTCGACCTGTGCGTACAGTACTTTGATAGCAGCCTGAGTTTCCAAATAGATATGTTCGCCTAAATAGACTTCCGCAAAACCACCCTGTCCCAATAAACGGAGGAGACGATAATTACCAAGCTGCTGTCCAACACGATCTGCCAAACTACTCTCCTTTGTCTTTCGTGGGACAAGGCACAATGCTGTAAATGTACCTAGTTTAAAACTCTCTGTATCGGTGTCTGTGCACATTTTAGAAGAAGAAAGATGTAGCGTCAAGGAAATGCTTAGCGGGCTACCCATAAAGGATACTCTATAGAAACGGCGATAATGTATAGATATTTCAAATTTTGCCCCAATGAGGCGGAGCGTCCGTGGCCGCGCAATTCATTGCGCTTGTGAACGCGCAACTCCTGTAGCCGCGCAATTCATTGCGCCAGAGGCACAAACGCAGGAGCAATGAATTGCACGGCTATGTGTTCGTGGTGAGCATGGTGCAATAAATTGCGCAGCTACGATTTTCTTCTTCCTCTTCATGTAATATGAAACTGGCGTGCAACGTCAATAAAAAACTGTATTGAAGCAGGATTCGCCATAGCATCAGTACTAATTGATTTCTCAACCGGTATCCCCATATAGAGCTTTTTGATACCCACCTCCAGCTTTTTCCCACTAAGTGTACGCGGCACTTCAGAGATGGCCATAATGTCGTCAGGCACGTGATGTGGCGAGATATGGCGGCGTAAGCTCTCTTTGATTTTTGCCTTGAGTGCATCATCCAGTACGACATGCTCGCGTAAAACTACAAACAGTGGCATGTAATACTTACCACCAGGGAACTCCACCCCAACAATCAAACTGTCCAGCACTTCCGGTAAAGCTTCTACAACGCGGTAGATCTCACTACTTCCCATTCTGATCCCCATGCGATTAATCGTGGAATCAGAGCGGCCATAGATGATCGCGCTTCCCCTCGACGTAATCTTAATCCAGTCGCCGTGTCGCCAGATGCCAGGATACATATCGAAATAGCTGCTCAGGTAGCGCTGGTTATCAGGATCATTCCAGAAGAACAACGGCATGGACGGCATCGGTTCAGTGATGACCAGCTCGCCTACTTCGTCAATGAGGGCATGACCCTGCTCGTCGAACGCCTCAATTTTTGCACCTAGCACACGGCACTGCAATTCGCCAGCGTAGACGGGCAGCAAGACCGAGCCACCAACAAAGGCCGAACAAACGTCTGTGCCGCCACTGATCGAGGCTAGCCATACGTCGCGTTTGACATGCTCATACACCCATTGGAACCCCTCTGGCGGTAGTGGCGAACCTGTTGAGCCAATGCCATGTAACGCACTCAGATCGTAGCTTGTGCCAGGTTCAATACTAGCTTTCATGCATGTCGCAATATAACCTGCGCTGGTACCAAAAAAGGTCATGGCACTATCCTGAGCATATTGCCAGAGTGCTCCCATATCGGGATACGCCGGGCTACCATCGTACAGTAGCACGGTCGCCTTGGCCAGCAAACCGCTATGGAGCAGATTCCACATCATCCAACCGGTCGTACTGAACCAGAAGAAGCGATCACCAGCCTGCAAATTCATATCCAGCACCAGCCCCTTCAGATGCTCCAATAAAATACCGCCATGCCCCTGTACAATCGCCTTGGGCAGACCCGTTGTACCGGAAGAGTAGAGAATCCACAGGGGATGCGAGAATGGGACTTGCTCAAAAACTAGCTCGTTGTCCTCACTTGCCAGCACATCGCGCCAGAGTATCACGTTCGTCAGGTTCTCCGGTACAGGTTCACTTTCATCGAAGAGGTACGGCAGTAGCACCGTTTTCTGTACAGTTGGTAAGGATTGCTGTAGTTCGGCGAGGATAGAGCGGCGATCGCAGGCTTTGCCATTGTACTGGTAGCCATCAACGGCAAACAGCACCTTTGGCTCAATCTGCTTGAAGCGATCAATGACGCTACTCGTGCCAAAGTCCGGCGAGCAACTGGACCAGATGGCACCCATGCTAGCGCAAGCAAGGAAGGCCATCGCCGTCTCAGGAATGTTGGGCATGTAGGCAACAACGCGATCTCCGCGTTGCACACCCATCTTCCTTAGTGCACGAGCGATCGCTGCGACTTTGGGGGCGAGTTCGTGCCAGGATACTTCACGCGAGGGGTGTCGCTCTGGACGAAAGAGCAAGGCAGGTCGTTCGCTAGTAGCGTTGCGAAAGACATGCTCTGCATAGTTAAGTTCGGCACCGGGGAACCAATCTGCACCGGGCATCTTCCGTGCGGGCAAGACCGTTGTATATGGTGTGGAGCATTGGATGTGAAAATAGTCCCAGAGCGAGGCCCAGAAGTCTTCGAGCTGTGTGACGGACCATTGCCATACCTCTGGTTGTGTATGAAAGTGTAGCCCTTTATGCTCTGCCAGCCATTGCATATAGTGTGTGACATTGGCATGTTGTTTGAGTTCTGCTGAAGGTTGCCAGAGGAGTTGATCATCGCCGGATGGGGTAATCATGGTACGCTGACTGCCTTTCGGTTGAGATGAAAACGTGCGTCATTGCCTGCTTCAGGCGGATCGTTGCAGGAGCCAGCGAAAAGGATGGCCTTTTCGCTCGTTTATTATATCATGCCACAATCAGCACGAAGTTAAGAGAACATGCAAAAACGGGACTGACTCACCAGCCCCGTTTTTGCATGTTCTCTATCTTTCATCAGGTGCAGGAAGGGCTACCACATTACTTACCTGTCTGTGCGGTGGTCATTGCCTGTACCCACTGCCACACGGGTTGCTTTGACATCGCTACGCTTGAGGAGTTGCGTGCCTCCTTGCGAAGAGCGCGAGCCAATCTTGCCTCTCTGGACAAGCGTTTGCACATGATGGGGACTCACTGCATGATGGCTATGCTTGCTAATAATCTTTACCGCTTCTCCCGTTGTGATCCAATTGTTGCTCATGGTGCTGTCTCCTTCTTTCTAGCACAAAGCTCAGGCTTTATGTTGTAAGTGTGGTTGCCTCAACTACAGGAGTGATGATCTCAATATACGCATCCTCATCAATATAGGCTTCAAAGATTTTCGTCTCATTGGTGCTGTCCATGAGCACATACACGACACCGCCATCAGTGGCATTGACCCTGCCAGTCTCTCCTGTACGTTTGATACGTACCCGATCACCTTCTTGAAAATGGGTTCCGTCTGCCATAAAAAATCTCCCTTTCAGTATTATCTATTCACTATCATACGATATTTTTCAGAATTTAGCGAATGGCTTTGTATTGGATACTCGTGGCATTTTTATAGAAAATAGCGTATACTTAACAGGCTTACCTGTAACAGTTCGGTAGCTCTGCCATAAGGAGGTCTTCATGGGACGGATACCAAGCGGGGTGGTCATCTGGAGCCTCAAACGCTATACCAGAAATGGAAACCTGTGGGATCGTGTCTGCTCTAGATGCAAGCAAGTAACCCCGGTATTTGAGTATGAACATCGTGACGAACAGGAACGATCTCTCTTTAGCTATCTTTGTGAGGAATGTGCCCAAAAGAAACTGGCAGAGTGGCTGCAATGTGCCGCCAGTCCTGACTATGTGTCTCTCGGCTACCAGACTGACTTTGATATTGCGACTGTCATCCATGAGCAAAAAAATGACGGTGAGACCTTGATACTGACACGCTGGAGTCCAGAACAACGACGACGGAGGCTCCAGGGTGACTAAGCGTAGAGGAGACTATAACTGATTGTATGAAAGAAGAGCTGCGTATTGCTATAGCAAGAGCTGCCTACAATCATCTGCAAAATTTTCTGAGCGCGACACCTGAACAAAAGGACTGGGAGGTGCTCACACCAATAGAGCAAGCAGACTATCTCAACTTTGTTGAACGCATGATCCATCACCTGGCATGTAATGAGGTTCAGCAAGCATGGTTTGAGCAAGCTACTCTGCTGCCACACACATTTTGGGATCAGTTTAGTGAGCAGAGCAAGCTTCTTCTTTTCAAATCAGTGTCCTGGACCATTGTCACGGAACTTGTCAAACGTGCTGAGGAAGGGTCAATGAAGTAAAGTGGCCAATTTCTCAGCTGTTAAAAGCTCCTAAGTAAGAGAATGAACTTCTAGATTAGTATTGAAATTTGCCTGATTTAAAAGACCCAAATTCTGACAAGTCGTAGGTTGCAGTCTCGCGGTAGCATTGCGCGTACTGGCCCGCGCCTAGACGCCTAAACCAACCAGAAGACATGTAGCTATCATAGCTAAGATCAAGGATCTGAGAATTTTCGATGACATTTGTTGCGCCCTTTCCCTGATTAGAGTAATTGCAAGGAGAAAATGCAAAAGAAGAAAAAACTAAGATGAACGCAGTAATCTGGGTTACGACAACGCCTACATTGTTTCCTGCCTGTAATGAGACATACCTAAAATTGTACAATAAATCAACAACTACCAATGCCGGTCATAATGATGCCCACACCCACCACCTATACAAGTGTAACCACTACCACAGTATTCCAGGCAACTACAATCCCTACATCTACCAAACCTTTTTTCTTCTGGTAGAGAAGCTGAGATAGTAGCCTTATTAGTAAGTGCAATGACATCAGCTAGCCGAGTCACCTTTTGTGTTTCCGTTGGAAGGTGCTTTTCCATGGAAAGCTTTTCCTCCTTATAAGGGTCTATCTCTTTTCTTCTCTATCAATGAAGAACGGGCAGCAAGAGCGACCACCTTGGTGATGCCCTTATGACCCTTGATATGTCCAGTTGGAGCAGGCATCGACCCATTCACTGCCGTTAGAGTCGTAGTAGATGTAGAGTTCCGGTCCATAGGAATATGGCAGGTAATACTCACCCTTAGGCACACCATTTTGCCAGATATCTACGGCCTCGGAGTGATTAAGAATAACGGCCTGCAAATGGACAACCTCACTAGTATTCCTCTGGAGCGTAGCGCTCGGTTGTACTGGATAGCTGTGTGTGTTGCAGCTAGACAAGTGTGCACGCGCCGTGATCTGGCTTGTTGCTGCGTGCGCGGCTCCCTGTCCTAAGATGAGGAGGAGAGCCAACAAAACTACGATTGGGAACGCTTTCCAAAGTTTTGCGATAAGTGGCTTCTCTTTTTTCTCAAGGGGCAAGTGCGCTTCTTGTACGTCCGCCTGCTCTCTGGAAGGAGCGGGATGCTTGGACATGGACTTTTGCCTTTCTCTAATCGAAACTATTTAATTTAAGAGATGTTTACTCTAATAGCGTCTGGTGTCTTATACTATGGATATAATACATTGTAAGGTGATCAGATTATCACAGTGAACTCCTATCCACTGGTTTCAAATCTTGTAGTAGAAGTATACAGATCTCTAACCAAAAAAGGATCGGTTAAAGTGCGGATATTTTTAGAGGTTTAGAAAGTGATCATCTGTAGAAATGGGGAGCTTTCAAGAGCAGATACGTAGATTTTTCAAAGCAGATACGTAGAAAACAAGCCGTACTATGCATGCTCTAGCGTCAGCCCAACCTCTTTCACCCACGCCGCGATTTGCGCACGCCTGCGAAAGCCCAACTTGGCTAAGATGTGGCCAACATGCGTTGCCACGGTTCGTTCACTGAGTATGAGTATCTTGGCAATCTCTTGATTCGTTTTGCCCTGGGCTACCCATGCCGCTACATCACGTTCCCTGCCAGTCAAGCCGCCAAATGCCTGCTTCACCTTCTGACGTGGTGATGGCTCAGGAGGACGCGGCAGCTGTGTGAGCGCATTACGCAAGAATTGTTCTCGTATCTGCTCTTTCGTCAATGAGGCCGCTAATTCCTCGATGAGTGTACGGGCCAGCAGAAACGTCTCGCGTGCCCGCTTGAGCTGTCGCTGCTCACGCTGCAACAAGCCAAGTGTAATGTACAGACGCCAGAGCAATGGCCTCAGCCCCAGCTTACGAGCGGCCTCAATAGCGGCTAGCAACACGGCCTCACCTTCTGCAATGCGGCCAAGGGCGATCAGTGCCTGAGCATGTAAATGCCATAAGCGAGGCACTACGCCAGCATTATCCTTGTCCTGCGTCACCTCGGCAATCATCCGCTCAGTGATCATCAGAGACTGGACGGGATTGTTACGAGCCAGCTCCAACTCGGCCTGCGCATACCAGGCTAGCCGTTGCATTTGTGTCTGCATACGCATAGGGGAAGTACACACGGCAGAGAGCACTGCTTCAGCATGGGCTAGGTCCTGTTGCGCAATGTATGTTGAGGCGAGGAAGCCACTATTTGCATCAATCATGGTCAAAGCACCAATATCTTTTGCCATCATCCAGGCCTGTTCAAAATGATATTGAGCACTATCCAGTATGCACGCATCGTGGTACAGTGCTCCCAGCAAGGTGTGTACAGTGGAGATCCAGACTTGATGCTTAATCTCCTCCGCAATGCGTAAGCCACGCTGTGCAAGCTCTAATGCACGACCAAGCTTACCATGTGGCCCCAGACCGAAGCCATTATAGATAAGTGCATTCACTTCACCAGCTCGCCAGCTGATGCGGCGTGCAGTAGCAAGAGCCTCATCAAGAAGACGCATGTTCTCAGTTTCATCTGGCGGTGTTAAGACTGCCATCATGAAGAGATAATGGGCGTTGCCCGTACCCAGAGCTGCCAGCGCACGGAGCAGTCCCTGTGGAATATCTAGCGTACGAAATAACGTCACAGCCTGAGCAAAATAGCGCATACCTTCCGCCATAGAGCCTCGCACATAGTGTGTCATGCCCAGTAGGTCTACTGTTTCAGCTATACCCTGTTCGTCATGCAAGAGTTGGAAGATGTCAAGAGCCTCCTTGTGATAACGCAGTCCCTCTATTGGCTCTTCAATATTCGTGTACCAGTTACCTAGACGATTGAGACTCTGAGCAATAATAAAGGCATCTCCCATTGTCCGCGCAAGCGCTAATGCCTGGCGAAAGTAGTGACCTGCACGAATATAATTATGCCCTGTCCACAGATAGCCAAGATCGAGTAAGTACCGCCACTCCTCCTGGCAATCTTGTCGTTGGCGGGCGCAATGTAGAGCATGTTCATAATCGTGTCGTGCCAGTTCAAACTCGCCAAGCGTTTCATAGATCTGAGCGCGGTCCCGATAGAGGGCAGACAAGGATTCAATGGCCAGATGCTGTGCAGCCTCTACCAGATGGGTAGCATGCTCAAGGGCTATACGCAATGCATAGAGCTTGCGCGCCTTCTCACCTGCCTGCTGAGCGTAGTGCAATACCTGTTCCCACTCGCTAGCCATATAGTAATGGTAAGCCAGGTCTGCCACATGGTTTTCCAATGCATGGGCGTAGACCTCCTCTATTGCCTGTGCCATAGTGCGATGTAACGCTTTGCGCTCACGTGCGAGCAGGCCGTTATAAATAGCTTGTCGTGTCAGGGCATGGCGAAAGGTAAAGGTTTCCTCTGATTCTTCCACGATGAGTTGCGCGGCGATCACTTCTTTCATTAGTGCGATAACTTCATGCTCACTCTGTTGTGTCACCTGCCGCAGGAGTGCAAAAGGAAAACTTCGTCCAATCACCGCCGCAAGTGCCAGCAGATCTTTCGCCTCCTGACTCAGTTGGTCAAAACGCCGCAATACAGCAACCTGTACGCTACGAGGCAAATGCAGCTTATGCAGAGGCACATGCAACCACTGCTCGTCCAGGGCAAAGGCTTCGTCAGACTCGACCAACGACTTCAATACCTCCTCAATGAAAAAGGGGTTGCCTTCTGTTAACGCAAAAATTGTCTCTAAAAAGTCCGCGTCCACTGGATGAGAGAGTGCAAAGATCGTGCGCATCATCTCCGCAACCTCGTCTTTGCTCAAAGGAACGAGCCGTACTTCTACAGCTATCCGCTCGCGGTTCAGTTCTGCCAGGAAGTGAGAGAGGTCAGATCGTACTTCATCACTGCGGTAGGTACACAGTAGGAGGATTGGATGCGAGGCAATACGATGTGTCAGATATAACAAAAACTCCAGGCTGGCCTCATCGCTCCAGTGTATATCTTCGACGAGTAGCAGCACGGGTCGTGTCTTGGCCAAACGGAGAAAGTAGGTAGTGAGCATCTGGAACAAGTGTCGTTTCTCTTGCTCAGGTTCGTCTACCAGATGGGAAGCCAGTCCAGGCAATACATCAGCCAGTTCGGGGAACAGTTTCACAAAGACAGGAGCGCTTGTGCCCAGATTAGCCGCTAGTTGCTCAGGGGCAGAGGCCACAAAGTGAGCACCCAATAGATCGAGCAAAGGAGCATAGGGAGTGGCAAGGTCTGGTTCAAAGCAGCGTCCACGCAAGATCAAAGGGGCAGTCTGCACAGATTGCGGTAACTGAACTGTCTCCCACTGTGCAAGAATCTCAGTAACGAGCCGAGATTTTCCAATACCAGCTTCCCCGGCAATCACTGCTACCTGACCATGACCATTGCAGGTAGCCGTTACCAAGCGTATAAGAAGATCATACGGTTGCTGACGACCTATCAGCTTTGTACAAATGACTGGTAAACGAACCATATCCATAATGTACAACTGTTTCCCTCTAATACCTATTTCATGCTATAGATAACCTCCAAATTAAATAAGCAAACAATAAATTTAAGTACATGCTATACAAATTAATCCGTTATTGCCTAATAAACTAGGTATTTTCTCTATCTATGCTTTTCCCCTAATAGTGTTTTGGCAAAGAAAGAGAGTGTTCTAGCAATCACTTCATTCTTGTCACGATGAGTGTATGAAAATAGATGCATAAGAAGATCATTCTGGTACACAAACTGCAATGTTGTC
>VBJK01000213.1 GCA_005879655.1 Chloroflexota bacterium
GGATGGGCTACCAAGGTATCCACTTTCTGGTGAGGTTGGGATCCTCTTACTCAGGCCCAAGATACAGACCACTCAGAGGGCTCCGTTGTGAGGTGCAGGTGCGCACAGTACTACAGGATGCCTGGGCGTTGATAAGCCATCACCTTGTCTACAAGAATGAAGATGCCGTCCCAATCAGGTTGCGACGCGATCTGAATAACGTTACGTCCCTAATGGAAATAGCTCAGAGCGTCTTTGACTCTGTCGAAGAAAAGAGAGGTCTGTACCTCTTGGAGATTAAAGAAAGCCTGAAAGCGCCAGCCGATTTTCTCCTGCAGCCAATCGACTATGACACCCTAACCGCTTATTCCCATTGGAAGTTTCCGCATCTTCAGCACTCTGAGCTTTGGCAAACAAGGCTTCTAGAGGACTTAAATCTCGAACGGTACGTTCGCTTGCGGGATCTCGATGAAGTCGTAGAAAGGGCTAAGGATGCAGTCGTCAGATATCGAGAGGACATGCCTAACTGGTTTCAGTTTAGCACCGATTTTTTGACCAAGTCGCTGGGCTTTGTTGATCCCGAGTTTAGGAAGAGACACGATTTCGGACCCCCGACTAGGGAGGCGTTTAAGCTGAAGTTCCCCGGCCTTTTCGTCCCAGGGTCAGGTGGAACTCCCTCCAGGGGAATGAGTTAGTTCCCCGTAAGGGACCTCCAGGCCTGCAAAGTGTAGTCACTAAAATCTCTTGACCTCGGCACAAAACTCCCGTATAAGGAACTTATGGCGAGCCGAAGCCAGCGGGTCCACGTCGTCACTACTTCCAGGCGCTACAAGGGCCAGATCTACCGCACTCACCTGCTGCGCCACAGCTATCGCGAGAACGGCCAAGTCAAGAACGAGACGGTGGGCAACCTATCCCACCTCCCCGAGCCGGTCGTCGAGCTCATCCGCAAGGCTCTGCAGGGCGAAATCTTGGCGCCGGTGACCAGCGTCTTTGAGATCCTCTCCTCCTCCCCTCAGGGCCACGTCCAGGCCGTGCTGACCGCCATGCGGCGCTTGGGGTTTGCCACCCTCCTCGCGTCACGTCCCTGCCCCGAAAGGGACCTGGTCATCGCCATGGTAGCAGCCCGGATTGTCGAACCGTACAGCAAATTGGCGACCACGCGGGCCTGGCATACCACCACCCTGGCCGCGGATTGTGGGGTCGAAGAAGCTAGCGAGAACGATCTGTATGCCGCGATGGACTGGCTGTTGGAAAGGCAATCTCGAATCGAGAGCAAGCTTGCGGCTCGCCACCTGGATGAGCAGAGTTTGGCCCTCTATGACCTGACGTCGAGTTATTTTGAGGGAGTGACCTGTCCTCTGGCCAAGCGGGGACATAATCGAGATGGGAAAGAGGGCAAGTTGCAGGTGAACTATGGCCTGCTGACGGACAGTCGTGGTTGTCCAGTGTCGGTGTCGGTGTACCCTGGCAATACTGGGGACGCGACGACGGTCTTGGCACAGGTCCACAAGATTCGAGACGAATTCGGCATTCGTAGCGTCGTCCTGGTAGGCGACCGTGGAATGATTTCTCAAAAGCAAATCGACCAGATTCGTCAGCTTGAGGATATAGATTGGATCACAGCTCTCAAGACGGGTGAAATCCGTAAGCTTCTGGAAAATGAAGGGCTGCAGATGGGGCTGTTTGATGAGCGCAATCTCTTCGAATTGACCGATCCCGGGTTTCCGGGTGAGCGGCTTGTGGCCTGTCGTAATCCTTTGCTGGCCGAGCGGCGTGCCCACACGCGTCAATCCTTGATTGAGGCGACGACCCGGGAATTCGAGAAAGTGCAGCGCATGGTGGCCCGCGGCAAACTCAAGGACGCGGCTGAAAAGGAAATTGGTTTGCGGGTCGGCCGGGTGGCAAACAAATACAGTGTGGCCAAGCATTTTGAGTTTGAAATCAGCAAAGGTAGCTTCACCTTCCGTCTGCTGTCGGAGAAGGTTACAGCAGAAGCCGCCCTGGATGGAATCTATGTGGTCAGAACTAGCCTTGGGCCGGAGCGCTTGAACACGGATGATACCGTGCGTAGTTATAAACTGTTGAGCAACGTGGAACGCGCTTTCCGCTCACTCAAAACAGTCGATCTGAAGGTACGGCCCATCTTTCATCGTCTGGAAGATCGGGTGCGGGCCCACATCTTCCTCTGTATGCTTGCTTACTACGTGCAGTGGCACATGCTCGAAGCCTGGCGAGAGCTGCTCTTCAGCGACGAGGACCCACAGGCCCATCTCACCCGCGATCCCGTGGCCCCCGCTGAGCGTTCGCCATCGGCTCTCCACAAGGCCGCGACGCACACCCTCGACGACGGCACCGAGGTCCACAGCTTCCGAACTCTGCTGAAAGAGCTCAGCACGATCGTGAGCAACGTTTGCAGGCGCAAACAGTCGCCGGATACCGAGCCCCCATTCACGATGATCACCACAGCCAACGCCAAGCAGCAGCGGGCCCTCAAACTGCTGGAGGCCATCACGGTGTAGACAGAACCACGCACCACTTTTGGGGGTAAGCTACTGATTTAAGGCCACTTACTACCCAAGAGATCGAGGAACTTCAGACTAGAGGACGTGGCAGCTTCCTATAACCTGCTCCGGCAGGAAGGAAGTGAGGTGTACGAATTCGCCCAGCTCGGGCAAAGGCTCTTTGGCAGCCTCTTCGCCGACGCTCACCAGCGAAAGATCTTCGTGCGAGCCAGCGACGCTGCAGAGCGCGAGGAGCGGCCTCTGCGCATCCTGATCAAGCTCCCTCACGATTCACCTTTAGGATACTCGTCCGCCGGGAGGACCAAGCCCTCCTCGGCGCCGTGAACCTGAGCCAGATCTTTCGCGGCGGGTTCCAGAACGCCTATCTGGATTACTGGATCGGCGCGCCCTACGCCCGGCAGGGCTACATGCGCGAGGGGCTCGGCCTGGCCCTCGACCACGCTTTCAAAACCCTCCGCCTGCACCGCCTGGAAGCGAACATCCAGCCGGCCAACACGGCTTCGAAAAAGCTGGTCGAGGGGCTGGGTTTCCGGCTGGAAGGGTTTTCCCCGCGATACCTGAAGATCCGCGGGCGCTGGCGGGATCACGAGCGCTGGGCCATCCTGAAAGAGGATTGGCGACCTACCCACCCACGTTAGCCACCGCGATGATCTGCTCCGGATTGTCGCTGAACGGCCCGGCGAAGTCGCTGGAGGAGTCCCCCTTGGGCGACCACTTGTAGATCTTGTTGTTCTTGCGGCTGCAGGTATAGATGTTGCCGCCGGCGTCCAGGGTGATCCCCGAGAGCTTGTCCAGCTTGGAGTCGTGGATCAGGACGTTGGCTTTGAAATTCCCCTTGGCCACGTTCGTGACGTCGTAGGTGAAAAGCCGTTGATTGCCCGGGCTGCCGAGATAAAGGGTGGAATTCGCGGCATTGAAGTAGAGAGCGACCGGGTCGTTGATGGATTGATTGCTCGACTGGGTGATCGCTCCCAGGAAAGCGCCGCTCGTGGCGTCGTAGACGCCGATCCGGTTCTTCCCCTCGTCGGCCACGAAGAGGTGGCCGGCGTTGTCGAAGGCGAGCCCCCGCACCGAATGGGTGGAGCTCCCCGAGGTGATGAAGGTCAATCCCCCCTGGGACGTAGGCACGTAGGTGACATTCGGTACCCCCCCTTTGCCCGCCGAGTGGGCTGGCACGAAGGTCCCCGGATTGAAGGTGCCCGAGGGGTAGCTCTTCTGGAGGAACGGCGAATTGGGCATCGCCTGGCCCGGCTGGGAGCTCGCCGGACCCAAGAAGGCGGTCGCGACGTTGGTGTCCTGGCTGGTCACGTAGAGGTTGCCGTCACTGCCGAAGGCCGGCTGATAGGGGTGGACGAGGCCGGAAGAAGACTGCGGCGTGGCGTACTGGCCGAGGAACGAGCGCGTGTAGCCGCCGCTCGACGTCGTGGCGC
Source organism: Chloroflexota bacterium (assembly GCA_005879655.1). The sequence goes on from VBJK01000213.1 coordinate 3,935, forward strand.
TGAATTGGAGGATCGCCGAATGGCTCTTCTGCGCCTGGCAGACGTAGAGCTTGCCGTCCGGACCGAAGACCATGCCGCGCAATTCCTGATAGGTCTGGCTCGTATCGAGCACCGTCGTCGACAGGGTCTTGCCACTGGCCGAGAGGGCATAGACGTTTGTGATCGGCTGCGACGACTTCGACGACTCCCCCGAGAAGGAGACGTAGAAGCCCGGCTGCTGCGCGCCAACCGTCGCGGGCAGCGCGAGGAGGACGGCGAGGAGCGCCGCCCGGAGGAGCTTGCAGGCCGTCATGGGGCACCTCTCCTTCAGAGGCCGTGTTGTCAACTTCCCGAGCAATTATTCGTCAGCGCTGGCTGCGGCGAGTAGAACGCGGGCCTGAAATTGTTGTGGTAGTAGTACGGAATCCCGCCCCAGAAGGTGTTGGGCACGTCGAAGTCGCCCGAGGGCTTGGTGGGATCGCAGATCACCACCCGGCGGTCCGGGGAGAAGCCGGGGAGCACGGCCTTGAAGTAGGTGTAGTAGAGATCGCTGTCGTCCACCGCCTGCATGTCCGTGAGCTCGACCTCGGTGGGGAGGCCGTTGCGGTTCGTGGTGTCCCCTCCCAGGAGCTCCGGATGGTTGGTGTAGGCCCACACCAGGGCGTCGCGCAGCACGTAGCGGACCTCGTTGCCCGGGCCCGCCCACCGCTTGAGGCGCGTCGAGGCCGTGCCGGGGCCCCAGCGGAGCTCGATGGCGGCCACCACGGCGGGATCGGAGCGGTCCAGGCCGTAGGGATTGGGATGCGCCCCCACGAGGTCGGGCCGGGCGGAGAAGTCGATCGAATAGGAGAGGAAGGGGCTCCCCAGCGTGTCGAGCTCGTAGCGCGAGACCGTGAGGCCTCTCGCCTGCGGGTCATAGCCGACTCCGGGACGGGTTTGCGCCGTGGCGGCGGGAGCGGCGGCGAGCGCCGTCAGGACGAGAGCGGCCAGCACAGCCTGCGGGCGAATCAGCATCCGTAGACCTCCAGGGATCCGGTACGGCATCCGAGTCTCGACTTCCGGGTACAGCGGCGCGATGCTACCGTGGCATGGCCTGAAAGTCGAGATCTCGGCTACAATCTCCCATCCGCCACCTGGCCGGGTGGCGCTCTGAATCATCCTCACGAAAGGACTTTAAGGACTTTATGGACAGCAAACA
>VBJK01000154.1 GCA_005879655.1 Chloroflexota bacterium
ATCTACAAAAATGGGTATATCGGCCATAGCGATGATCAGAGCAGCGCCTACCAGCAGACTGACAAGCGAGGTCGCAATAAACGGGAGCCGTTTGAAAAGCGATAGCTCAACGACGGGCCAGCGTACTTTACGTTCCACCACGATAAAGGCGATGAAGAAGAGTAGTGCGAGAACTAGCGCAAGAGGATTATTTTGTGGGTTCGACGCGTGGGATGCGGTTAAACCAAGCGAGGTACCTTGCTGTGCCAGGCCAAGACCCAGACAGGTAAGTGCGAGACCCAGCAAGAGGGCACCCAACCAATCGGTTCCTTCCTGTAAACGTATACCTTTGGGGATGAAGCGCTGGGTAGCAATCATGAGGCCGAGCACGAGAGGTATATTCAGGTAGAAGATATATTGCCAGCCCAGGTGTTCCACAATGAGCGCACCGTAGAGCGGACCCAGCACACCTCCGGCTTCAGTAACTGCACCAATAATGCCTAATGCTAGGCCGCGCCTCTTGTCTCCATAAAAGTCGCTGGCAATTGCCATAGCTACTGGCACAAGTGCGCCACCGCCAATGGCCTGAAAGAGACGGGCACTGATCAGCCAAGTCAAGCCAGGTGAAGTTGTATCTATATGCAGATGGATGGCATCGAATACGCTGAGGAAATGTAAATCAAAGGTCTTGCCCAACAAGGGAGCGATCGCGCAGAGCAAAGAGCCAAGCCCAAATATGGTCAGACAGAGCTGGAAGATACGGCGACGCCCGTGAATGTCGGAGACACGGCCCATCAATGGCATCGCAACCACAAAGCCCAGTAAATATGCACTGATAATCCATGACGCATGATCGAGCTGTGTAATTGGTATTTGCAGGTCGCTAATGATCTGTGGCAATGCTGTCACCACCACCGTCTGATCCAGGGCCGTAATAAAGACCCCAATACAGGCGACAGTCAGCGCTGCCAGTGCCGTTTGCTGATGGGCTGTACGTGTTTGGCCAAAGGTGGTCAATTGCTTAAGGGCACTGCTAATCCATTGTCGAGTACGCTGTACTTCAGTTCTACTTGGCTGTGGTGATGCTTCCTCATCGTTTTTTAACGTATCATCAGCGTTCTTTTGACTGGTGGACATCTGTAGCCTCCTGTGGGCAGCACTTCCTCCCAATGAGTTAGAGCAGAATGATCGTTCTGTCTGTCTGCATCTTATTCTAATATAGAATCAACGTGATTTGTTGCCTGTTTTGTGGTAATGGTACTTTGTGGCACACTTTGGTCTATATTCAGCAAGATCCGATGAAGGTGCAGGCTTTTTCACGATTTTGTGGCTTGTGTATAATAGATATATGGGCGCATGTTCAACTGAATCATGTTTATAGGGTTTGAAAAAAGAATAGGGTTTGAAAACAATGCCTGAGCATTTGTAACTTTCGCCAGTACGATCTCCGTGCGTCTCTAATAGAGGTGGGAGCGCGTATAGTATAACGTTACTGTTTTAAAAAAAACAATTTTACACGCAGAGTCCTAAAGCTCTCAGCAAGTGTAGGACTTCTGTTCCGATGTTCAGATCATGTTGCTCAAGCGCCTGTTCTGAGGCTTCACGGAGCAGCCACAAGGCTTCTGGCGTATTGAGATCGTCATCCATGGCTGCCATAAAGCGATTGCGCAACATGAGATCTTCACCGTCGGCATTGCGCCCAAAGAGCATACGTAGATGTTGGAAGTGTTCAACATGTGCACTAGCCGACTTCAGATCGGCGGGGAAGCATTCCCACGGATGCCGGTAATGGTGATTGAGCAGTGTGACGCGGATAGCATCAGGGCTGTAATCTTTGAGCAGATCACCGATAAGCGTCAGATTGCCTAGCGACTTGCTCATCTTCTCGCCATTCTGGTAGACCATACCAGTATGCGCCCAGATGCGTGAAAATGGGACTTTTCCTGTGTAGTGTTCGGATTGAGCAATTTCACAGGTATGGTGAGGGAAGTTAAGATCAGCGCCGCCACCGTGAATATCAATTTGTGGTCCTAGATGGTGTATCGCCATAGCGCTACATTCGATGTGCCAGCCAGGACGACCTGGCCCCCACGGGCTTTCCCATGCGGGTTCGCCAGGAGCCTGAGCCTGCCATAGCACAAAATCAACTCTGAAGACCAATAGCATGGGCCATCGCACCAAAATCGCGATCTTTTTTCACGTTGTAAAAGACGCAACCCTGACTCATGTAGGCGTAACCCTGCTCTACCAGCGCCTGAACAATTTCAATAATCATAGGGATCTCATCAGTCGCACGCGCATACACATCGGGGCGGCGCACATTAAGCGCATCCATATCACGTAAAAAGCGTGCGGTCTCGCGTCTGCCCAGCTCATCCCATGCCAATCCAACCTCGCGCGACTTGCGTATAATGTCATCGTCGATATCGGTGACGTTCTGCACATAGCGCACCCGATGGCCCTTAAATTCTAAGTAGCGGATAAGAGCATCGAACGAGACATAGGTAAAGGCATGCCCAAGGTGAGTTGTATCGTAGGGCGTGATGCCGCACACATAGATGCGCACAGTATCGTCATGTGTGATGACTGGCTCCAGGTCCTGTGTAAGCGTGTTAAACAGTTTCATGGTGTTCTCCTAGACCGAACAGACGGACGGCGTTGCGTGTAGTGATCGTGGCGATTTCCTCCAGCGTCATCCCACGTAGATCGGCCAGTTTCTGCGCGATGTGCTTAACAAATAGTGGCTCATTGCGCCTTGTTTGTAAAGGTTTAGGCACAAGATAGGGGCTATCGGTCTCGACTAGCACGCGATTGAGGGGGACCATGCGTGCAACATCTGGTAGTGCATTGCCTTGTTTGGTCAGTGGACCAGCAAATGAGAGCATGAAGCCTGCAAATTCCAGACACTGCTCTGCTTGTGCGACAGTGCCTGAGAAGCAATGAAAGACTCCACGCAGATCAGGACCATGGGCGCGTAGCAATTCAATTACATCGTCGTGTGCATCGCGTACATGAATAATACAGGGCAGGTTGTACTCGTGGGCAAGTTGCAGATGAGCACAAAAAACGGCGTGTTGTACATCGCGCGGTGAGAGCATCCGAAAATAATCTAGACCAAATTCGCCGATGGCCACAACCTCCGGCTCTTGTAGCAATATACGCAATTGAGCTTCCACCTCAGCGCTGTAAGTGGTCGCATCATGTGGGTGTACACCGACTCCGGCGAAGATCACCCCTGGATGTGTTCTGGCTAATGCGACAGCAGTCTGGCTGGAGGCAAGATCGCAGCCGGGATCTATAATACGCGTCACACCGCCCGCTACGGCTGCCTGAATAGTGGCTTCACGGTCATCGTGAAAACGCGCGGTATCGATATGTGCATGGCTATCAACGAGCACTCTATATGATCCTTTCCGCACAACTTGTGATGCAAAATATGCCATGGTGAAACTGCGCCCGCATTGGCTTAAGAGGAGTACATTCCCCCCTTACTATTACTCTTCTTAGTGGGTTTTTATTCCTGATAGTGGGGTGCTTTGGTCAACCCTATGCGAGGGATGGCGTCGTTTGACTGGTGGCTAAGACCAGAGCGCAGTAAGAGCGGAAATATATGAATATATCTTCATATTAGATAATTATGAAGAATATTGCTCATAGTATTATTATGTCAACCGGAGAACCATAGAAATACACTATGCTAGCTAATTTGTACTATATAGAGTGCTCCATGAACAATGTTGCTCGTTACTATTGAGGACATTGCTATGCTTGAAGCAGAGGAGAACGAGTACAACCCTCCCCCATACTCTAGCCACTTAATGTTGATGGTACTGGCAATAAGATAACTAAAAGACTTTTTTTATTATGAGCAAAAATCGTTGTTGCAGAGGTAGTTTCCACTATCTTTTCTCATGATGCGAATAGGTAAGGAGAATATTGGTATATATGATACAGCTAGTAAAAGATGAAGATCCTCATCCGGTTCAGCCAGAGAAGATAAAATTACATAGGACAATGGGATTGCGGGACATGGTGGCACTGGGCATCGGGGGTACTATTGGAGGTGCTATTTTTGTTTTGGTAGGTTTGATGATTGATCAGGCAGGGCCACTAGGAGCGTTTATCTCTTTTGCACTAGCCTTTCTGGTGATGGCCCTCGTCATGTTGCCATATGCCGAGCTTGCTAGTCGCTACCCACTGGCAGGTGGGGGCTATGCCTTTGTGCAAGTCATGCTGGGAAGACATTGGGGCTTTTTGATGGGATGGATCTATGCTGGCTCTTGGCTTTTTATCGGCAGTTATGTTACTCTTGGCTTCGGTGGATATTTCCATCAGGTTTTGTCCAGAGTTATGCCAAGGGTTGGTGGTGCTCCACCGCTCGTCAGTACTCTCCTGCTCATTCTAGTTATTGTATCTATTAATCTTGCGGGAGGGAAATTCTTTGGTCGTGTGCAAAAAGTCATTGTCCTGCTCGTGGCGGCGACATTGGTTGCTGGTGGTATAGCTGGCCTTTACTCTGCTATAGCTGGTCTGCATGGTGCTACACTTTCTCACTTTTCATTTGTCTTCCCTCATGGTGTGGGCGGAATTTTGGGCATGGCACCACTCGCGTTTCTAGCTTTATCAGGATTTGATATGGTGGCAACGACAGGGGAGGAAGTCAAGAGGCCGCAAAGGACGCTGCCACTTGCGATCTTTCTTACACTAGGAAGTGTGCTGCTGCTCTATCTCCTTGTCACTGCTGCAACAGCTGGAGTGCTCGCAGGTCACGAACAACTAAGTACAAAAACGCCGCTTGCTGATGCTGCTAGGCGGCTTTTTGGTGGTATGGGACAACAGCTCATTGCATTCACTGCTGCCTTAACTACTGCTGCAACAGCAAATGCTGTCTTAGTGGCAACTTCGCGAGTTGTGTTTGCTATGGCGCGTGATGGATTGCTCCCGCGTTTTCTTGCACGAGTACATTCGTCAACCAAAGTTCCATGGGTGGCTATTCTTGTGAATGGGGCGCTGCTGGCGCTGCTGGCACTCAGCAATGCTATTGGTTTACTGGCAACGGTTGGTAGCTTTCTCTACATACTGCAATTTGTGCTGCTACTCATTGCTCTGATGGTAGTGCGTCATCGTTCAAGGACTGCTCCGTCGTTTCGTACTCCTGCCCCAGCTCTCGTCCTGCCACTTGCTCTAGGGGGGTGCCTGCTCCTCGTAGTGGCTACACTCTATACAAGTGGGCCTGGGGGAATAGGTACCAGTCTTGGTTGGTTGATGCTGGGTCTACTGGCCTATGCAATAGTGCAAACAGTTATCATCTATTTATACAGAAAGCGCTATATGGAACGAGGCTATGCAGCAACGATCGAAGCGATTGCCGCATTGAAAGAGCAGATTGGTAATCTGCTCACAGAACCACAAGCCTCCTTGGAGCAGATTCAAGCGACGCAGACTCATGTTGCGGAACTGAAGCAATTGCGAGCTATTCAAGCACGCATTGAAGAACTTGAACAGCTGCGGACGGCTCAAGCACGCATTGAGGAACTCAAACAGCTTCGCTCTACACAAGCACGTACTGAGGAACTGGAAGCGTTACGAGCTATGCAGACGTGCATTCAGGGCTTTGAACAACTGCGCGTCACGCAGGCTCGTGCGGAGGAACTTCAGTTTCTTCAGACTCTTGAAGAGGTACCGCCAAGCTTTTTATAAAACAAAGAAGAACTCGGCAGCGCCAAGCTGCCGAGTCCCTCCTAGAGAGTGTGAAGCGCTTTAAGAAGCTGGCTGAGCCTCGCGGGAGAATGCTCCGCCAGGGAAGGAGAGCTGGTAGCCCATCCAGCCGATACCCAGGAAGAAGATCATCGTCCCAATAGTAGTAACAAATGCTGGTAACGATACGAAGGATGCGAGGCTGAGTACACCACCTGCCATAAGGCAGATGCCAGCCCAACGGGAGAAGGTCCCTGCATTCATCGTGGCCCAACCAAGCAGGATAGCGCCAAGGGCAAAGCCAACGATGTAGTAGGCATGAAAAGCGGGAAAGATTCCATTACCTCCGATGTTCAAGATCAGGATTGCTAGAAAGGTCAGGATAAAACCAATCAAGCCGAGCCAACCAACGCGTTGACTTTGGTGGAGCAGGACCGCCGAGAAGCCCATCAAGACCAAGAGCGACCCCAGAAACATGAAAAAGAAGCTACCACCAAAGCTAGTGAAAAAACCGAGAAGACTGAAGAGAATGATGAGGACACTTCCAAGGAGCAACGCAATTCCGCTAAGTTGAAACAACTTTCCAGATGACATTGTCGAAACCCTCCTTTGGGTTCTTCTTTCGGCCAGTGAATGCAACTACGCACCCAACAGGAGAAAGAACGATGTAGAGAAACATGACAATAAAGTGAGTAGAAGAAGAAGAAGTTTCTCTTCTTTAAGAATATCCTAGAAAGACAAAAAAAGCAATAGACGGACGTTCTTATGTTGTGAAATCCTTGTGAAATACTGGTAAAATGCGAGCATCGGTTGACCAACACTATCAGTCAACCGATGCTCGCATTTTACCAGTATTTGATCACTGCTCTTTCGATTTGAAAAGAGGGTGTGTGATGATTATGCTGGTGCTCCTGTTGGGATCACACCCAGTTGTTGCAGCATACCCAGCGTATCCCAGACATTGCTACTCTCGACAATCTTGCCGCCCGCAAGGTGGTGCGTCCAGACGCCCTCTACTGAGACTTGCTTGCCCGTGGGCGGAATCGGTGGATTGCCTGCCAGCTCGCCTGTTTGTGTACCACCGCCAGTCCAACGGGTCATCACGGTATCACCGTCGGCAATCATCTCATTAACTTGCCAATGGACATCGGGGAGCCCTTTCTGGTAGATGGAGACTGTAAGTTTCATACCTTCGGGACCTGATGGTATGCCAGGAAGGGACGGGTCATGGTAGATGTGATTAGCAGTAAAAAGTTCGTCAGCAACATCGAGTTTTCGTCCGTTGCAGACTTCATCGAAGAAACGTTGTACTATAGCTTTGTTTGCTTCAGTTGACATGAGATTTCCTCCTAGGCGAGATTTCTTCTTACTTTTATGAGTGTATTGGTCTTTCCTGCTAAACTATACGGGCTGTCAGTTGCGATGGATCAATGATCGTTTGCTTTCTTTCTCAATGCAAGAGAAAACGTTTTACAATGTGAGGCACCTGTAATTTATTGAAGATCTATTTTACATGGCTATGCGCAAAAATTCTAAGTAGATAGGCTATCTTAGTGCCGAGCTTACATATGAAGGTGCTATCAGCTATCACGTTTAATTTGGAATTTCAGGCCAGTGAAGACAGCGGCATGGCCTAGTATGTGCAAGAACATGCAGTGAGTATGTACTCGCTACTGCCTGCCATGGAGCATGCCGATGCGCACCTGCTTTTGCAAGTCATCGATGAAATGCTACAATATTAGCGAGACGATGAGACGAAGCTCCAAGAGCGCTTATTGTGGTTGAGTATTTTCTTCCGGCGTACAGGAACCATGCAATTAGAGGAGAAACAAAAAGTGAGAGAGCGGTTAGATACTTTTGAGCAGCTTCTTGAAGAAGATGAGTTCGTCCAAAAGCAACGGGCACTTGGTGTTGCTGAAGGCATTGCCAAGGGAAAAGCCGAGGGAAAAGCGCAGGCACTGCAAGAAGTGCTAGTAGATCTGGTAAAGATGCGTTATCCTTCACAAGTATAATTTTGCAGAAAATATTGTATCACAGGCTAAAAATGCAAAAGTGCTACGTCAGTATATCACAATGATGATGAACGCTCCAGATGAAGCTACAGCACACTTCATCCTTGACGCAATGAGGGCAGCTTAGCAAGCGAGGTGAGACATCGCAAAAGAGCAGAAACATATGGAAAGGTGATAAAAGTAAAAAATGGCTGAAGGCAGTGCTACACGCGCTTTTAGAGTAGGTATCGCAGGACCCGTCGGTAGTGGCAAGACCGCACTGGTCGATCGTTTGAGCAGACGGCTCTGGCCAACCTATAATCTGGCTGTGGTGACGAACGATATCTATACGACGGAAGATGCCGAGTTTCTCTTACGGCAGGGAACGCTCCCACGCGAACGAGTGCGTGGCGTGGAAACTGGTGGCTGTCCACATGCCGCCATTCGCGAAGATGCCTCAATGAACCTGGAGGCTATCGCTGAGCTGGAAGAAAATTTAGCGGGCCTTGAACTGATCTTCGTTGAAAGTGGCGGTGATAATCTTGCCGCCGCCTTCAGTCCTGAGCTGGTTGATGTGTTTATTTATGTCATCGACGTGTCAGGTGGCGATAAGATTCCGCGCAAGGGAGGACCGGGCATTACTCGTTCTGATCTGTTAGTCATCAACAAGATCGATTTGGCTCCTTATGTGGGGGCGTCGCTGGAGGTGATGGAGCGCGATGCACGCAGGCAACGTGGGGAGCGGCCATTTATTTTCACCAATCTGCACAATGATAGCGGGTTAGATGACGTGATTAGTTGGCTAGAGCAGCATTTGCAAACGCCTCCTGAACAACGCCGTGCAGTAATCGATGCGCACACACCTTATGTAGGGCACCACCATCATCACCTTTAATCTTCGCATGAACTTTTTCACCACCCCGCATTTCCTCAGCATACTTGTTCAGAAAATGCGGGGTGGTGAAAAAGTTCATGCAAAGGAGGAATGCCATAAACGTCACCAAGAAGATCAAGCTTGAAGTCTCGCGCCACGATGCATATACACTTAAATTTATGCAAGGAAAATGCAGAGGACTCTATAATTAGTGAGTAATCAAGCTACGCAATGGCGAAAAGTGGCCTGGATGGCGGAAGGCAAAGAAGACGTTGCAGGAGAGTAAGCAATATGATTCTGAGCTGAGTCAAGTGTATGGGAAGCTGCTTCATGAGGTGTACTTTCGCTTGGGGGCAGCGATGGATGCGTTCTTTCGCCGCGTGGCAAACGGTGAGACTCTTGGGTTTTCCGGTGCGTGCGACCACAGCATAACTTCTTTACGCTGGTGTATCCAGCGACGTACCTAAAAATTGAGGGAAACACGCTTCTTCTACCAACGGGAGGAAAAGGTACTAAAAACAAGCAATTTCATAATATACGTGCTAAACTTACAGAAGAAGCACCAGAGGGATACCGTGAAGTAGCGATCAGCCGAGATGTGCGAGGCAACTACTCCGCATCATTTGTGCATGCACGCAAAGAGGAAGAGACACAAGAACGGGGCACAGTAGTCGCCTTTGATTTGGGGATAAAGACGCTTGCCGTGGGAGTCAATGACCAGGGTCGTGTCTACAACATAGGCGGGTTCAAGGGAGGACGCTGGTACAACAAGCAACTCGATAAAATCCGTTCAAAGCGGAGTGAGTGTAAGAAGAAGTCACGGCGTTACATTTACTTGAGCAAAGTCTACAAGCGGGTATCGGAGAAGAAGCGCAACAAGCAAAAAGATAGTCACCATAAGGCGACACACTTGATAGCATCACGTCTGGTTGAGATAACCGTTGTGATAGGCGATCTTTCCCAACGTCAAATGGTGACAAAAGAGCACAATGAGCGCAATAAGAGTTAAACCGAGCAGTGTACAATGGCTGGGGCTTATACGGATTTGTGCAGATGTTGGTCTACAAATGCGCTCTGTATGGGAAAGAACTTCACTTGTTAGATGAACATAATACGTCCAAGACGTGCAGTGAGTGTGGCAATGTGCAAGATATGCCACTGCACAAGAGAACGTATCGCTGTCCGGTATGTGGTCTCGTCATGGATCGTGACGAAAACAGTGCACGAAACATCTTGACGAGGTACCTTACGGGGCTTCCGCCACACACTCAACGGTGAGTGCGGTGTACTCCATGCGCATCAAAGAGCGTAGAAGTCTTGTAGGCTTCCTGTTTGGTCTTGCGTGTAGGAACTAAAATGTGTGCATACTTTTGCATACAGTTTGGAGGGCAATTCGTATGCCTGATAACATCACAGCCCTTGTATTTCAAAAGTTCAAACTCAGTCGTCTGAGCCTGTTGGTGATCCTGTGTGGTAGTATGACAGCGTTTGCGTTGACGGCTCAAACAGCTTATGCAGGACCGGGTATGTCTCCTGCTGGCACGAGTCGGGGGGGATATGCAGGCGAGGCAACACGCTCATATGGTTCTACAGGGGCTTGGGTCAAGACTCTACAACAATCCTTCAACATGGCTTCTAAGGATTATGCAGATCCTTTCGCCAACACTCCCTATGACTTGTTTCAAGCCCTGTCGAGAAAGGACATTGGCTCCCTCTGCCTCCCCAGAGAGGAAGTATACGCACCAAACTCTAATGAATCAAGTGGAAATGCACCAGGTGTGTATTGCGTGGGTTAATCCACTGGATTGGGATGCACTTCTCCGCTCACACCTGCCTCTGCAAACGTAAGCATTTCGCGATGGGCATGTAATGCACCCTCGATAATGTTCATCGCGAGTGCTGCGCCAGTTCCCTCTCCCAGCCGCAGATGCAGAGTGAGGAGTGGCGTTAGTCCCAGGTGCTTAAGGATCAAGGCATGACCCTGCTCTACTGAGATGTGTCCAGCGATGAAATATTGGCTGGCGATGGGGCAGAGGGTAGCGGCGATCAGCGCTGCGGCCCCTGAGATAAAGCCGTCGATAACAACAGGGATGCGCTGTGCCGCCGCTGCCAGCATAACGCCGACTAGCCCGGCAATCTCCAAGCCGCCGACCTTCATCAATACGTCGAGAGGATTGTGTGCAGCAGGAACATTGATGGCAAGGGCTTGTTCAATTACCTGTACTTTGTGCGCCAGCTGCTCGTCGTTGAGACCAGTACCACGCCCCGTGACATTGGCTACCGGAACTTGTAACAGGGCAGCAGTGATGGCGCTGGATGCAGTAGTGTTGCCAATGCCCATATCGCCAGTCGCTACTAGTTCTGTTCCCTGAGCTACCTGGGCATTGAGTACATCAATGCCCGTATTGATTGCCGCAATCATTTGTGCCTGTGTCATCGCAGGTTCTGTTGCCATATTCCGTGTGCCGGAGGCGATCTTGCGGTCGAGCAGTGCGGGATGATGGATCTCTGTGGCGACTCCCACATCAACGATAACGACTTGTGCTCCTGCTTGGCGGGCTAAGGCGTTGATGGCGGCTCCGCCACGTAAGAAGTTATAGACCATTTGTGAGGTGACAGCCGATGGATAGGCGCTGACGCCTTCGCTTGTGACGCCGTGATCTGCTGCCATCACGATGACCGTTTTTTGTTTGAGCGTGGGAATAGCTTGTCGTCTGATTCCGGCTATCTGAATGGCCAGCTCTTCCAGACGGCCCAGACTGCCCGGCGGTTTGGTTAATACCTGTTGGCGGGATCGGGCTTCAGCCATCGCCTCCGTATCGAGTGGTTGCACAGTGGAGGTAAGATGGTAGATATCTTGTAGACTGATGCGCTGTTCCAAGCCAGCACTCCTTCCTAAAATGCACAACCAGTTGATCAGGTTGTCTGGGCTATCTGCATCATTGAAATATACTTAAAGCCCCAGTTCAGTAGCGCGGTTGCGTCCGCATAACGTTGTTCTGAGCTGGTACTGGCAAGAATCACACCGAGCAAAGTTTCACCATCGTGCGTTGCGGCAAATACGAGACAATAGCCCGCTGATAACGTCGTGCCGGTTTTCACGCCAATCGTTCCTGGATATGTCTCAAGCAACTCGTTCGTATTGGTCCAGGTATAAGCATGGTGTGCTGTAGTGGCAATAAGCGTGTGGGTCTGTGTGCTAACGATCTGCCGGAACAGTAGCCGTTGCAGAGCATAAGCTGTAAGACGAGCCAGGTCCGCCGCAGTAGAATAGCCATAGCGCCCTTGATTGTCGGGATTGTGCAAGCCATCTATGTTGACATAATACGTGTGCGACAAGCCTAAAGCTAGGGCTTCTGCATTCATCTGCTCGACGAAATGAGGCACGCCAGGCCCCAGAACATCTGCGAGCGCGAATGCAGCATCACTGCCGGAAGCAAGGAGCATCGCATAGAGCAATTGTCTAGCCGTCAGGTGGTCATTCACCAGCAAGCCTGCATTACTCGCATTATTTTCATTCACGTAGTCAATATAGGCCTGCTTGATAGTGATAGAGCGATCGAGCTTTCCCGCTTCAATTACTAACAGCGCCGTCATAATTTTGGTAGTACTGGCAATCTCAGCCTCGGTAGTTGCAGCTTTGGCCATGAGTTGCTGCTGATGGGTAAAATCAAACAGCTCAGCGTAATGGGCGCTGACTCTTGGTGGTGGTGCCATGCTACGAGTAGAAGCGTGAACAGAGCCACCTTGAGCGAGCAAGAAGAACATCACAAGAAGGGAGACCCCACGAGACGGTTTTATCAGCTGCTTAACGAGTTGGAGCAGAAAACCTCTTGATGTATCCATCCTAAAATTACAAGGACCCATCTTCCATGCAATGTACTGCTCGTTGGGTAGCATGGCGGCGCGAGGGATGTACGGCACTTTGGATAAACTATCGGTAGCCTTGCCTCTGCAAAGGAAGACAGAGTAAGATAAGTGAGGCGAGATGCATAGGAACTTTTTTTTACTAACAAACTTTACCATGGTCAAGACCGCAGCAACTGAATTGCACATAAGGAGCAGGATGCAATGTTTGATGAACCGCCAGACAAACAGAATGAAAGCCTTGACGATACTACGGGCAAGCACCCCAGGATACCTCGTGATCAGCCACCTAACTGGCAGCAAAATACAAGGCCAGCTGAACCACCTAACTGGCCGCAGGGAACGCCGCATGAGCCACCCGATTGGTGGAACAATGCAACCTCCTCACTAGGAGGGCAACAGAATGATTGGCAGCAGGATATAGTAGATGGGCAGCCTGATTGGCAACGACATGCTATGCATGGCCAACAGTCAGGTAAGCCTACGGTTGGTGGAGTGCTACGTAGGATAGGGAGTTTTATTGGTTATTATGTGTATGTGCTTAAAGAGCGTGGTGGCCAAGCTCTGCGCAACACGTCGCAGCAGATGTCACGTCCTAATGGATCGCTAGTCGATATGGCGCTTGCTCAATACAGGGAGTTTATTGCAGCGGTACGCTTCCTCTCAGTACTTCCTACGCCAGAGTTTGCTGCTGACCGCACTGCAAATAGTGTAGAGCCAGCATTTTTTGTTGGTAGTGCTTACTTTCCGCTGGTAGGTTTCTTATTGGGCTTACTGCTCTCAATTCTGCCATTCTTCTTTGGCCAGTTCTTCTCATCACTTACATTACTGCTAGCAGCCTTGGTTCTGCTATTGCAAGTGATATTGACAGGTGGACTGCATCTGGATGGTTTGATGGATACCTGTGACGGTCTCTTTGGCGGCGATAGTCCAGAACGCAAGTTAGAGATTATGCGTGATAGCCGCATGGGCAGTTTTGGGGTGTTGGGAGCGCTCTGTGTGTTGCTTTTCAAATTCGCCGTCTATGCTAGTTTGAGTAATCTTGGAGTGGGTAAACAGCTGTTGCCGATTGCCTTGGTCTCTGTATTACCTGCTGCCCGTTGGGCTATGGTTCTGGCATTGCGCTTCTTTCCTAGCGCTCGCTCTACGGGATTGGGGCAAACCTTTCGTCAGACAATCACGGTGTCACAGGTAGTAGCAGCAGCTATTATTTCATTGATCGTCGCCATCATTTTTGCGCATTGGGTTGGTATCATACTCTGGATTGGCATATCGCTCACGGGATGGCTCATTGATTTCAGAGCTAGTAGGTTTCTTGCTGTTTGTGTTATGCTTACACTGGTTATAAATTACATTTTATATTAGCGCTATCCATTTAGCTAGCTCCAGCTGATTTGGTAAAATAGAAATTTAATGAGTACTATAATCTACAAGGAGAAATTTTTGTGTTTAATGACGATCAGAATGACTCTACTGGGAGGGAGCAAGGCGTAAATGAGAATGAGGGGTCGTCCACTGCCACACCAGCATTCTCATTCGCACGCACCCCCACTGCGAACATTAGCCCACACATCGTACGTACCATTCAGGAAGATCATCCACTAGTAAAATTTCAACCACTCCCGCCACCAACTGGTCCCCAACCTTACCATTTATCACTGGAACAAGTGGTGCCAGATGTTGTACCAGCGATCAATGCAGCTGGTCGGCTGGTCTTTCATATAGTCGGTGATACGGGAGGAGTAAAAGCGCCACAGCCTCAGACGATTGTGGCGATGCACATGCTCAAGGATTGCGAGGGTGCAGATGCGACCAAGCAACCGGCATTCTTCTACCATCTGGGTGATGTTGTCTACAATAATGGCGAGCAGAGCAAGTATTACGACCAATTCTACGACCCATACGGTTACTATCCGCGACCTATTTTTGCCATTCCAGGTAATCATGACGGGGACCCAATTGACGATACCGTCCCATCGCTGGATGCCTTTGTCGCAAACTTTTGTTCTCCTACGCCGGTAGTCAGGAAAGAAGCTGGCGAACATCAGCGCAATACAATGATACAGCCCAATGTATATTGGACATTGGATGCCCCATTTGCCACCATAGTTGGCCTGTATACCAATGTGCCTGAAGGTGGGGAAGTCCATGACGACCAGGCTGAGTGGTTCGCAGCAGAGCTTGCAAATGCGCCAACTGAGAAGGCACTCATCGTAGCGCTGCACCATCCTATCTACTCTGCCGACAAGTTTCATTCTGGCAGTGATCCTATGGGACAATTGCTTGAGAGAGCAATGGAAAAAGCTGGTCGTATGCCAGACGCCGTTTTTACTGGTCACGTTCATAACTACCAGCGCTTCACACGTCATCTGAACGGACGAGATATCCCCTTTATTGTGGCAGGAGCGGGCGGATATTGGCATCTCCACTATGTGGTAAATGGTCCAGATGGCAATAAGCTACAGACACCATATGAGTTGCCCGAACTAGAGACAACATTGGAATCTTATTGTGATGACCATCACGGCTATATGCGGCTCGAAGTCACAACGCACACGCTCAAAGGCGAGTATTTTGCCGTTCCGCGTCCACAGGATTCGTGGCAGGCACCAGCAGAACTTATTGACTCATTCACACTCGATCTCACAAGTCATAAGCTGGTGCAAGCTCCTGAAAGCGTAAAGTAAAAGATTTCATGGAAGCTGTCACCGCAGATCCTCATGCACAACTGATCCTGATTATTGGTGGGGCGCGCAGCGGAAAAAGCAGATGCGCCGAACGATTAGCGCGGCAAAGTGGCCGTTCCGTCGCTTTTCTTGCCACGGCAACGGCTAGCGACGAGGATATGCGCGATCGTATTGCGCGTCATCAGGCTACGCGCCCCACTTCATGGTATACCATTGTAGAGCCATTACAACTGGCAGATGCTCTACAGAGGGCCGCTGGCATGGCTGATGTTATCCTGTTGGATTGCATCACGCTATGGGTAGGAAATTGCGCAGCTCTTACAAGAACTAGAGATCTTCTTGGAGGCAGTGAGTAAGCTAGATACTGGGAAGACAGTGCTGGTAGTGACAAACGAAGTGGGGTTAGGGATCGTACCACCCTATGCCTTAGGGCGCATCTACCGCGACGTGTTGGGATTGGTCAATCAGCGGCTGGCAGTCGCCGCTCAGCGCGTGTATCTGATGATAGCGGGATTGGCTGTCGATATCAAACGATTGCACGACGATGCTGCTATATAAGTAAATCGAGCGTTGTCTGTACTTTGTCATGTGCTGGGCAGAAAATGGCCCAAAGTTGTGGTATTATAATAAGAGAAAAGTAGGTAAGTGTCTAGCGGTACCATGTGCGTACAAGAAATGGGGCCTCTATGTTGAGTACACAGAATAGGCGATTGGCTCGCCCCTCATTGAAACAAGTCGTAGTTAGCGGAATTGGTGGGAGTGTTGGGCTATTAGGTATTGTCTTTGCCGTAGCACTTTATATTGTAGAGACGTTGATCAGATCAAAGCGCCTGCATAGTTTTTTGGACCTCTACCAGTTTACTCCGTTTGAACTGAATCTACCAGCAGAAGAAGTCCTGTTTGCGCCATTATACGGTGATTATCAAGTATGTGGGTGGTATGTACCCTATCCGCAGGCAACAACCACCATTATCGTGTGTCCTGGTTATCGTCGCAGTCGCTCAGATGTCTTAGGAACATGTGTCCATTTGTGGCAAGCGGGCCATAATATTCTTGTGTTTGAATATTATGGGCATGGAACAGTGGTAGGCAAGCCTGTGACCCTGGGTTATCGTGAAATCAACGATTTTCTGGGCGCTGTAGCCTATGCTCGACAACGTGCGCCACAGACGCGTCTGGGGGTGGTAGGCTATTCAATGGGGGCCTCGGTAGCAATTATGGCCAGTGCGCGCACCGAGCACATCGAAGCTATTGTGGCTGATAGTGCTTTCGCAACCCATCGAAGTGCCGTTGAGTATGGTGTGCACCGCACATTGCATCTGCCATTTGTGCTTTTTCATTGGATGATTGATCTGCTGTTGTGGTTGCGAGCTGGCTATCGCTTTCATCAGGTTGAGCCACTGCGCGATATTGGGCGTATTGCTCCGCGTCCGATCTTCCTCATTCATTGTTTGAGAGATACCATCGTCAATCCGCAAGATGCCACATTGTTATATCAAGCAGCTGGCGAGCCAAAGGAGTTGTGGCTCTTGCCCGATGCAGATCATTGTGGGGCTTACTTTGTGGATCGTGTCACATATATTGATAGGCTCATCGAATTCTTCGACCTGCACCTCAAGAAGTCGCGCCCGCCCGTTAGCTTGCAGTCTCGTATGAATAACGAGAGCGAGGCTACTAATGGGCAGGCTGGATCGATCTTTCCTGAGGCGAGCTAGTGTATGATTAAGAGAATGCCAGGGTGACGACCATACCATCTCTGGCAGCACGCGTATTGGGAAAGATAGCACGTGCCGCTTTTTCCGCTTGCGTCCGATCATTGATTTTCGGGCTGAAGTGTGTCAGCAAGAGGCTGCGTGCATTTGCTGCTTGCGCAATCCCTGCCGACTCTGTCGAGAGCATATGAGCGTTAATACGGGCTAAGGGTAGATCTTCAGGATTGTCGTACATACTCTCGCAAATGAGTAGATCCACATCGTGAGCGAACTCGCTGAGTGTACTGGAAGGGCGAGTATCAGTAATATAGGCCAGCGCGATGCCCTGGCGAGGTGGCCCAAGCACCTGTTGCGGCGTGATGATCTGCCCATCGTGTTCGACCGTCTCTCCATGCTGAAGGGGCGACCAGAGTTCTACAGGTAATCCCAAGGCGCTGGCTTGGTCTGGCAGAAAGGCCGGGCGACGTGCCAGTTCAACGCGATATGCTAGGCAGGGTATGCCGTGTGTCGCGGAGATACAAGAACCTTGCAGACCGCCCGGCAATGCGAAATGTTCGCCACTTTTTAGTTCATGGATCTGAATAGGGAAAGGCAGTTCGGACGCAATGCGACGTAGTCCCTCCACTATATACGCCGTGCCAGGCGGGCCATAGATGTCCAGCGGTTCAGTACGTCCGGCATGGGCAACCATGAAGAGCACGCCAGGCAGACCCGCGACATGATCGGCGTGCATATGCGAGAAGCAGATTGCACCCAATTGACGAAAACCCCAGCCAAGCGACTTCCAGGGGATCTGCGTCCCCTCACCACAGTCGAAGAGTGTCAAAGTAGAGCCATAGCGCATGAGTGCGCAGGACAGCCAATGTCCGGGCAGTGGCATCATGCCACAAGTACCAAGTATACAGATATCAATCATAATAGAAGCCGTTTTTACCAATCGTTTTGAAAAGCCCATGCAAGGGCGATGACCAATACTGAGAGTATGGCCACTATGGTGAGTGCCATACTAACCACTATAAAAGGAAAATTACTCATCATAAGCACAGCAGCAAAAATGATCCAGAAGATGGCAAATATGCCAATGAGATAATGCCAAGGTTGTATACGCTGCATAATACGAGCCTTTCTGGTGATGTGTCCTTCCTGACTGTATAGTATACAGGGTCGCTAGCCTATCCTGCTATTTACTAAACCCTAGCGCTATAGCAAAAAGGAGCACCTGTGGTATGATAAAGAGGCAGAAAGTACATAGTCTTTGTAGGAAAAAATTTCTATGCCAGAACTACCAGAGGTAGAATACACAGCGCGTCAACTGCGCAACGCAGTGGTTGGCGCAACGATTCGTGAGGTGCACGTTTTCTGGGAGCGCACCATTGGTCATCCTGCTCATCAGGATTTTTGTACGCAGGTGGTGGGCCGCCGTATTGAAGGTGTCAGGCGACGTGGCAAATTTGTACTGATAGATCTGAGCGGTGAGCTGTTGCTCTCGATACATAGACGCATGACCGGCAATTTTTTACTGTTGCCTGCGGGTTGGAGCATCGATACCAGCCTGCGCGAGACGAACCGTAGCGCATGGGAGACCAAAGGCCCTACCTTTCAACTTGCTGAACAGGATAAAATTGCTTATAGCCATGCAACGAAGTATTGTCGTGTCTGTTTTGTCTTAAGTGATGGGCGTTGTCTGCTGTTTACTGATCCGCGCAAATTCGGGCGTATCGAACTGTGGCCGCGTGTGCAAGAGCAAGTAGCGCTGGCTGGTCTGGGTCCTGAGCCGTTGAGCGAAGAGTTTTCGCTAGAGCGTTTTGCGCGAGCACTAGCCAGACGCAAAGTAGGAGTAAAACAGGTCTTGTTGAATCAAGCCATTGTTGCCGGTCTCGGCAATATCTATGCGGATGAAGCCTTATTCTATGCTCAGGTCCATCCACTACGCCGTGCGGACTCGCTCGGTACTCACGAAGTTCAGCAATTGCATGCCGGGATCGTCACGGTACTGGCCTCCAGCATTGAGCATGGTGGAACCTCATTCAATGATTATCGGGACCTATGGGGTGAGGCGGGTGAGAACTACAATCACGTCCGCGTCTATCAGCAAGCAGGCAAGCCTTGTCCGCGCTGCGAAACCTTGATAGAGCG
>VBJK01000214.1 GCA_005879655.1 Chloroflexota bacterium
GTACAAGCCACTGCTGCCAGAAGCGCTAGCACGTATGCAACAGGCGCAATTACGCATTCCACACGCGCTACTGCCGCTAGTGCTTACCCACAGTACACAAGACAAAAATGCACGCGCCCCTCTGCTCCCAGTCCTCGGCAAACGAGGCCAATGGCTCAGTCGCTTTAACCCAGCCTGGTTCTGGGTGACAGACTCCCTAAAGGATGCCGAAGACTTGCAGTTGGATACCGCCAAGATCATCTGGCAAGAAGGCACGTCTGAGCAGCGCCGCGCACTCTTCCAACGTTTACGCGCCGCCGAGCCAGCCAGAGCACGCGCATGGCTGATGGATGTATGGCCACAAGAGAAAGCCACGAACAAGGGTAATTTCCTGGCTACTCTCAACATCAACCTCTCAGCGGAAGACGAACCCTTCCTCGAACAGGCATTGGGTGATCGTAGTAGTTCAGTGCGCGGCACAGCAGCAGAGCTACTGGCAAACATTACCACATCAGCTCTCTCACAGAGAATGAGAGCACGCGCAGAAACTCTGCTCAATTACACGCACGGAACACTCACCGTCACACCTCCACACACACTTGAACTGGCGTGGCAAAAAGATGGTATTGTCGTCGAACCGCCGAAGCACGTAGGAGAGCGCGCATTCTGGTTGGGACAGGTACTCGCCAAGGTGCCCCCACAACATTGGGCACAACTCTTCGGTGTTTCACCCGCCCAACTCATCGCAGCGGCTAAAGAGAACGAGTGGGAAGCCACTCTCATTGCTGGCTGGCTGCATGCCACAACGCTCTATAAACAGCAAGAATGGGCACAAGCACTCTGGGAACGATGGTTGCAGCAGTCAAGCGATACACCACCACCCTTCGACACTAGTCTAGCAACCCAATTATTATCCATGTTGCCACAACAAGATATCGAAAATGCTATTCTGCAACTCACACCTAATGCAGCGGGATGGAGTCCGGCGCTGACTGCCTTACCTTGTGCCTGGAGTCACCAGTTTGGAGAGCGCTACTTACAGCTGCTCAGAGAATATATACGTTCATCCCAGGCTCATTCTAATCAATATTATCATTGGGTACAATCTGTGAATTTAGCTGCTATAGCGCTATCGCCCTCCAACTTCGATCTGGCCCTCATACCCTGGGAGTTGCCAGCTTCTCCCGCTTGGTATGGCAAGCTCTGTAAGGAAGCCATCACGACACTAACTACACTCATCGAAATGAGAAAACGTATTATAGAGGAGATTAACTAAATGACTAATAATGGCATACAACAGAATGAAGCAACTGCAAAAGTTGAAACCACAGAAATCCAAGCCGTACTGCGCCAGCACGCAGAACAACAATATGGCGAAGAACTTGCCGAACTTGCCAAAGCAGACAAACGCCAGCGTCCACCCAACTGGCAACTCTCACCCTGGGGCGTACGCACCTTTCTCACAGGTGATACCCTGCCCAATGGCTTCGTGATTAGCCCCAAATATATCGGCAATGCTCGTCTCATTGAGATTGCGGTAGCCACGCTGGCAACTGATCGTGCCCTGCTCCTCTATGGCTTACCAGGTACCGCCAAGTCATTTGTAAGTGAACTGCTGGCCTCCGCTATCACCGGCAACTCAACCCTGCTCATCCAGGGTACAGCCGGTACCGACGAGAACGCCATCCGCTATGGCTGGAACTACGCCCGTCTGCTAGTCGAAGGTCCCTCACCCGCAGCACTGGTAGTGAGTCCGATGATGAATGCAATGGAGACGGGCAAAATAGCACGCATCGAAGAACTCACACGCATGCCCAGCGAAGTACAGGACACACTGATTACCATCCTGTCCGAGAAAACCTTGCCTATTCCCGAACTTAATACGGAAGTGCAAGCGCGTAAAGGCTTTAACGTCATTGCCACCGCCAATAACCGCGATAAGGGCGTCAACGAATTGTCCAGTGCTTTGATGCGCCGCTTCAATACCGTCGTCCTGCCGTTGCCAAGCACGCTGGAAGAAGAAGTCGAGATCGTTGATCGCCGCGTTGCTAGCCTTGGACAAGCGCTCGAATTGCCCGCTGAGAAACCAGCCCTAGAAGAAATTCGTCGCGTTGTCACCGTCTTCCGCGAGTTGCGCTCAGGCATTACCGTTGATGGCAAGACAAAAGTAAAGTCGCCCAGCGGCACGCTCTCAACTGCTGAGGCTATCTCGGTGATTAATAGTGGTCTGGCCATGGCTGGCTACTATGGCGATGGGGCATTGCGTGCCGACGATCTGGCGGCGGGATTGGTTGGAGCGATTGTTAAAGATCCTGTACAGGATCGGGTTGTCTGGCTGGAATACTTGCAAACGGTGGTGAGGGAACGCGATGGGTGGAAAGATCTCTATCGTGCTTGTCATGAGGTGCTCTAACCATGAGTATTCACGTCTTTGGCATCCGCCATCACGGACCGGGCTGTGCTCGCTGTTTGCGTACGGCGCTGACAGCATTGCAACCAGACATTATGCTGGTAGAGGGTCCTCCAGATGCGCAAGAGGTGCTCTCCCTCGCTGGCGACCAGGAGATGCAACCGCCGATTGCACTCCTCATCTATCCACCGGACGCACCCCAACAAGCCGTATACTATCCCTTCACGCACTTCTCGCCGGAATGGCAAGCGCTACAATATGCCTTGCAAGAGAAGCTGCCTTTCCGCTTTATGGACCTGCCACAATCCATACAAATGGCACTAGTTTCAATCCCCTCAACCGGGTCGAGAAAGGACATTGGCTCCCCCTGCCTCCCCAAAGGGGAAGTAGACACACCAAATCCTCATGCATCAAGTGGAAATACACCAGCCACACCTGCACCAGCGGAGACAACACCGACCGATAGCCAGCACACCGCGCCAGGTAATACAAGGGTCAGCATGGTTTGGGGGGCATCCCCCCTCCCCCCCCCAGGGCACCCACAAGGGATGCCCCTACAATGGTACGAACGCGCCTCCCAGGATGATCCGTCATCCATTGTAGGGGCATCCCTTGTGGGTGCCCTGGGGGGACAGGGGGGATGCCCCCCAAACCATGCTGACCCCAATACAGCCCATGCCGTCCCAGAGAGCACACAAGCAGAGCCAACCGACGATCCGCTAGCACTCTTAGCACAAGCGGCGGGCTATACCAACCACGAACAATGGTGGGAACAACACATCGAGCAGCGCCGCGATATGCATAACCTCTTTGAAGGTATTCTGGAAGCAATGACCGCGTTGCGCGCCGATGCCACACCGAAAAGCGCATCCGAGGCATTGCGTGAAGCCTATATGCGCCAGACTATCCGGGCAGCGCAGAAAGAAGGTTATCAGCGCATTGCAGTTGTGTGTGGTGCTTGGCACGCCCCTGTGCTGGTCAATCCAGGCCCAGCCAAAGCAGACGCAGCATTGCTCGCTGGCTTAAAAAAAGTCAAGGTCGAAGCGACGTGGATTCCCTGGACCAACTCGCGCCTCTCCTATCGTAGCGGTTACGGCGCTGGCGTCAGCTCGCCCGGCTGGTATGAACATCTCTGGACCGTCCCGGATCGCATCACAATTCACTGGCTTACTCGTGCCGCCCATCTTCTGCGCGAACAAGGACTTGATACCTCCTCTGCCAACGTCATCGAGGCCGTGAGGTTGAGTGAGACGCTGGCGGCTTTGCGCGACCTCCCTATG
>VBJK01000215.1 GCA_005879655.1 Chloroflexota bacterium
TGAAGCGACGAGTTTGGGAGGCGTGAAGGATGTATGGAGTTTGCTATTTAGTTGGAGAAGTCTTTGGGTATGTTCGGAGGCGCTGACTTCATTAATATAGACATCGACCGCGTCACTCTTCCAGCGACCGAGGAGCTTGATTTCTTCGCGTGATATTCCATTCGCTGCAGCGGATACTGCAGCTCCTTTACGTAAGGAATGGCCTGAGAATCCAGTTGTCGGGATGCCAGCTCGAAGGAGCAATTCTTTGACTTTGTCAATGAGATATTGCCTGTTGAATGAACCGAAGATGCGGGAAAAGAGGGGATGTGATGGGTCGCGAGGGAAGCGGGAATAAAGACAGCGGAGTGCGGAGACAGGACAGAGGGGTGAGACCGGGGAGGCTGCAAGCTCGATCGCGACTCCATGTTTGAAAGGATCGATTTTCGACGAGGGGAGAGTGATGGTGACAGAACCATCTTGGTTGAATCTAACGTGTCGACGTGAGAGCGCTGTGTTAGGTGTCTCCCACGTAAATTCACCAGATCGAAGGAAGCCGGCAAACGCCACGCACAACGCTGCTTTGATGTTGATACTATCGAAGTCATCGTTGGCTTCGTTGATGACTTTGTGAAGGATTGAAGCTGTGAGAGGGAGCCGAAGTTTCTTGACTCCTTCGCCGTAGACCCGTTTCGCGCCGCGGATGACCCTTTTAATGACGGGAGCGTCGAAGACAGAAGTGTCGAGACTTCGTTCAATGTGTGCTGACCGCAAAGCTTTGAGATATCCTTCTGCGGTGGCGGGTTTAGCTGTACGAGTAACTGAGGCGAGCCAGTGAGTGATGGACTTGACGGAGGCAGGGAAAGGGGTATATCTGTGATGTCGACAGTGTATTTCGTAGGAGGAGCAAGCGGAGTCGTAGTTCTTCCGGGTTGCGGGGGCGAGAGAGTTTTTAAGAAGGTGTAAAGCTTCTGGCGCAAGGTCGATATCTTTGAAGCGGGTTTGCGATTTTGGCGTAATTCTGATACCTGAAATCCAAGATTAATTAGCTTCTTAAGGTCATGACGTGACGCAGCATCCGCCACGATGTTCTCTTCCGAAGGTATCCAGAAGATCAATATCTCGATGTCGAAAATAGCCGCGATGAGGAGGATCATCTGTAACGGATTGATTGTCTCGCCTTTGATCGACTTCTTGATGACGGCATCGACGACCGCAGAGTTATCGCACGCAAGACGCAGACGACCACCAGCCCATTCTCTATGCCAGAGAATGAAGGCATGTAGAATCGCAAACATTTCTTTCCAATCGATATGCTTCTCGCGATGGCGAGATGGAACTCGCTCGGAGAATATCCGACCATTGAATATCCCGCCGATCCCTTTGGTTCCGCTTGCGTCTGTAGCGGCGTCATGGTTGACGCGGGACAAACGTATCATCGATACCGAGGACCAAGCAGTTAGGAAATACAACCACCATCGAATATCTCTGCGCGCAGTTGATGAGATGCGTGTCCGGAGATGACGACGATTGTGCTTTTTGCGACGTAGGAGTGAGAACAGACGGCGTAGAAATGGACGCCCTAGAGGGACGACTTGACAACAGTGGGAAAGGAAGCCCAGGACTTCTTCCAGTGCTGCAAAGGAAACTGAACTTGCATTCATGAGATGCTGTACTGCCCGCAAGGCGCGCAATTTCTTGTGGGATGGAAGACGGACTTCCATATTCATAGAATCGAATTCGAAGCCAAGATGGGTGACGACGGTACCGTTGGCGTCTTTCTCCGGAGCTTTGAAAAGACCGATCGTGTCGAGGATCTTGTCGAATTGTTCTGAATGGGGGGTGATGTCGGTTCCGGGGGGAAAGACCGCGAAGAAGTCGTCAAGATAATGTGTAAGTTGCCAACCATGAAGTGTTTCGAGTATCCAATGGACAGCCTCAGAGAAAAGATTGAATATACGAGGGGATGTGCGTAGTCCAAATGGGAGAAACATGTCGACATAGTACTTTCCTTCCCACTCGAAAATCAGTAACCAGTGGTCGCATGCGCTCACGGGGATGTGGCGAAAGGCAGACTTGAGATCTCGCTTCATGAGAATAGCGCCGCGTCCCGCATATGCGACCAGTTGTATAGCATTGTCGAGAGTCTCATAAATGATGGCACCATATTCCGTGGGGATTCCATCATTGACTGATCGTGACTCTGGACAGGAGAGGTCGAAGATGGGTCTCCAACCCGTATGGATGCCATCATTCATCTTCGGGACTAATCCAATAGGGGAGCAGAAATAATGATCAGGCAAGACCATGATCTCCTTAACTCTGCCTTTCTTGAGTTCCGA
>VBJK01000216.1 GCA_005879655.1 Chloroflexota bacterium
TGTGATTGTTGCAAATGACGAACTTGGCTCCGATCTTGTGGTGGGCTGCCGTCCAGAGCGCCTGGATGGTATACATACTACCGCCATCTCCGCTAAAACCAATCACTGTTTTGTCAGGCTGAGCGAGTTTGAGGCCAAGCGCACCGGGAATGCCTACGCCTAATGATCCACCACGCGTTTGAAAATAGTGGCCCGGCTTTGTCGGCGGCAGATGATACAGCAAGTCGGGCGTGCTTGTCAGTGCTTCATCGAAGATAATGGCATCTTGTGTGAGTTGGGCGGCCAACTCCTCCATAAACTGCGAGGGATGCAATGGCACGGCATCGCGCCTTGACTTATCCGCCTCGCGTCGGGCGACTGCTTCCCGCTCCTTCACCTCTGCATAGCGGGCAACACGGGTGGCTGCTACTGCTCGCTGATCAGTGGTCATCGTGGTAGCCAACGCTGCGGCCAGTCTGGCAAGCGTGATCTTCGGGTCGCTGACCAAGCCAAGATCCACTGGGAAGTTCTTTGCAACTTCGTACGCATTCAGATCGATATGAATCACCTTCGCCCCTGGAGCAAAGACGCCAGCTAGCGCCGGGAAGACTTCAGGGAAAACGTACGTTCCGCAAATGAGCACGACATCCGCTTGCGCGGTGATCGCTCGGCTGTGCTCGCCAAACATATGCCCTAACTGACCTCTGAAGAGCGGATGTGTGGTGCTCATGTTAACTTCCGACGAGTCTGCACCCCAGACCTCTGCGCCAGTAAGCTCGGCCACCTGGGTCAATTCAGTGTGTGCAGCAGAAGCAGCCACACCATCACCCATAATGATCATGGGCCGCTGAGCTGTGGCAAGCATAGCTGCTGCCTGTGCAATGTGCTCTGCTTCTGGCGCAACTCGTGTCACCGGGAACGAGGTCGGAATCACCGTCTCCTCATTCAGGGCATCCAGGATGTCCATTGGCAGACAAACAAACACAGGTCCCATCGGTGGTGTGGCCGCAACCTTGATGGCGCGGCGTAATACGCGTAAGAGCGAGGACGGGTCCACTACGCGGGTAGCCCATTTTGTTACCGGCGCGGCCATGGCGACCAGATCAGCCGCCATCTGTGCATCCATGGCATCGTAACGGATGCCAGCCTCACCGCTGATCACGACCAGGGGTGCATGACCACGCTTGGCCTGGTATAGCATACCAATCCCGTTACCCAGACCAACACCGCTATGCAACTGCACGACCGTTGGCTTTTTGGTCGCACGAGCATAGCCATCGGCGATCGCAACTGCTACCGTCTCTTGTAGTGTCAGGATATACTTGATGTCTGGGTAGTCACTCAACACATCCAGAAAGCCCTGCTCGACGGTGCCTGGATTGCCGAACATGTAGTGGATACCATCCATCAGCAGTTGTTCAATGATTGCGAAGCGTCCAGTTTTGCCTGCCATGATTGCTAATTCTCCTACCCTAATGCATTTCCACTTGACTCATTAAGATTGGCTGTATATACTTCCCCTTGAGGAGGTAGCGAGAGCCAATCTCCTTTCCCAACCCGTTTGAGGGGATTGAAAAGAAAGAAAGAAAATTACCAACCATAGCGTTTCAGTCCGTGCTCCAGCACTGCGACGACCTGCTGACCCGTTGCATACGAATCATGGGTAGAACGACCTGTGATAAACGGATAGTCAACAATCACAGAAATTTCCTTACCGAAGTTGCCAATGTATCCACCTTCAGGACCAGTCGCGTCACGCAGGATATACTCCAGGGGATAGGGAGGGGGACCTATGTTAATATCAGTGCCAATGAACCCGGTGCCATCCTTGTAGTCATACTCCTTGCAATGGCCGGTAACGTGCTTGCCCCAGATAATGCTCTTGCGGTCCCCCAGGTCACGCGCAAAGGCCAGACAGGCGACGCCGTAGCAGATGGCGGCAACAGGTTTCTCCATTTTATAAAAGTTAAGGATGAGATCGTGAACGCGGTGATTGTTGCCCAGATCGATGATCGGACCACTGCCGCCAACAATAAAGAGAGTAGCGTACTGTTCCAGATCCTTTTGTACTTCGTCGAGCGCGCTATAGTAAGCTTCCATTTCTCTGAGGAAGTTGGGGGAACTCCAATAGGGTCTATCTGGTAGCCATGCAGACAGATTGAGTGGGTTGTTGAGCCGCTCGGATTTGTCCAGTTCCTGCACCTTCGCGGCAACTTCTCTGGAAGTGACTGACCGCCCCAGCGGTGGATCAATGTAACTCGGATCCATGCTGGGAGGCAGGGGTGTTGGTCGCTTGCCCGTGGGGGTCGCAAAGGTAAGCTCATACCCTGTAGTATCGAATGTCTCCAGAGGACCAAGCAGCTCTTCACCCCAGTATCCCCATTCCGATAGTACCATCAGGATCTTTTTTGTCATTTAAGTCCCTCATACTTGCCCTTTCCCCGCTGATTGCCTGAGCAATATATCAAGGAATTAAGGCATATTTTATTTTTTTATGTACTTTATTTTTTATCGTGCACAAAATGTAATTGTATTGTATATGATGCAAATGATAAAAGTCAAGCAAACATGAGCTTTTTTATGGATAAAGCACAATGAGTCAGCATGAAGCCCCAAGGATCTTCATACTGACTCATTGTGCTTTATGTATCAGGAACCATTTATCCGCCAAACAGAAATATGGGTGCTAGCACATAAAGCACCCATATTTCTTGTAGCTCTCATCTACTCAACTAGAAAAAGCCAAACAGAAATCCGCCGTGACCCATGCCACCGAATATAGAGCGGCAACGACACCCAGAGAAACGGTTGCCCCAACCACCCTGAACGGCCTCAAGATCAGCATCGGTCAGTTCAAGAGCGCCAGCTGGACACACTGGAAGCATCGCCTGCTCTTCACTGCTCAAGCGCTTGCGGTACATTTCATCTTTCCAAGCACGTACAGTATTTACAACATTAAGACTCATAAATGGATAGCTCCTTTTCTTCGTCTATGGTAACTTATTAGACCATCGTACAAATTTTCAATGTTCTAGTAAAGAAAACCTGCTACGAGCATCTAAGATTGTATTTGTCACCTGTCTGATCTATATAAATCTATCGGCATGTGGTTGACTTGGAGCAGCAATGAAGTGCAAACTAGCGATGAAATGTGATAAAGCCTAAAGAGGAATACTAGTGCAGAAACAAGAGAGGTAGTAGGGCTTTGGGGGTCCAGGGGGCGAAGCCTCCCTGGCGGGGCTTGGGGTGTCCCCAAATCCTCCCATTCCCTAAAACGTTTTGGGATTTTGCACTAGGAAACTGTAGCAATAGTGCTTCATTTCGTCAGCAATGCTTTCTCAATATTCTTTGTTGCATTTAGATGAAAGCCTAAGCCGATAAAAAATGCCATCACGATGGCGACAACAGTGAATATCAGCATCATGAGAATAATAATGAAGAACGAGCGATCTATATTAGGTCTGGCAAGTATTTGATTAGACAGCTTAAGTGTTTGACTGTATAGTACAAATAGTTGACTGAGCATTTGGTTGTACAATGCAATTGCTCGATTAAGTGCTTCAGGCATAAGTTACTCCTTCTTAGCATTTTTGCATATATCGTCAAGTTCAGAAATATGCAAAACCCTATAGCATATTATACGCAATAGCATAACATATTTATCCTTATTAGAGGTCTCATTTGGTACTAAATGACTACAATAACTTGTGGCTTATGTTACCGGTTCACTTCCTGCTTGGCTTTTTGGCAAAATATAGCTGATTATGATATATAACTATCTATGACTATGCA
>VBJK01000217.1 GCA_005879655.1 Chloroflexota bacterium
CCTCGCATCAGCCCGCCGGAGGAGACCGCCGACAGAGCTGAAACCAAGCTAGAGCAGACGACTTACGAGACTTGTTGTTGTTGCGCCAATCGCGCCAGTGTGAAGGCTTTCTTAAAGGACATAATGGCAAAAAGCATCATAACGAAGGTCAGGAAGAAGACGACCGCAGTGAAGCCAAATTGGCCCCAGATACCGTACTGTGCACTGCCCGCAAAGTCACCACAGGAGTTTGCCGCGATCAGGACGAAGCACGAGCCAACCGCGAGCCACCAACGCCATTCTGGTTTACGCGGCAGTTCTACCCCGATGGAGGAGACAATCAGCGCGAGCTGCACACCCCAACCAAAGAGAAACGGGATCATCATTGCTGCTGCTAGTTGCCCAGCAAAAGCAGCATAGAGTTGCCCAAAGGCCGTAAAGCTTATCTTGTCCATTGTTCGTCCCATCATCCAGGCTTCACTGGTGAGCACCTGGACGGACGTTCCCAGCCCCCAGAAGGCCAAGCACACAATGCCCAGAAGTCCGTAGACAATGGGTGGTTGCGTGTTCGACATCTTGTTCATTTGCCGCACAATTTGCTGCTGTCGATCAACATCACTCATAATGGCTCTTACTCCTCTTATATGCCAGGAAACGTTGAAATGTACCCGTCATTCTCTACAGTGATCTCTGAGCAGGAATAAATGGCCTCTTCAATTTCATCAGGCGTAAAGACCTCTAGGTACGGGTCCTTTATCAGATCATCTACCCAGACATCTTTCTGATAGCGTCTGGCAATCTGCTCAATACGTCTAATGACTTCGATTTGTGTTTCTGTAAACCGTGGCATTCGTTTCTCTCCTTCCAACTTTTGTCAGTTGGGTACAATAATATTGGTCGTAACCAGATGTAAAGGTAGATAAGCGACTCGCTGAGCGCTTGTTACCGCAAGTGCTCAGACTTTCTACAAGGACACGCTACGAAATTTTGAAGCCGCCACCGGCTCGTTGCTGCTGCTGATCATCCAGGAGACGGCCAGCAGCAGGGACCAACCGACAAAGACTCAGATTGATACCTTCAGCTCCTCACCAAACGTTTCCACCACGGCCAGCACCTCGCGTAACTGCTGCTGACTCCCCACAGTTACCTCATATCCATCTGCGTACAGGTCGTAGCCCGCCCCAACGGCGTCTAGAGCGTGCTCTATCTCTTCCTGCAAGGACGCGTTGAAGCATCGTCCATTCGAGCGACTAATTTCCATTGAGCACCCCCGTTTGTACCGCCTTCTCATGCGCGGTCGTCGTCCTCGCCCGCTGGTGCGTTAGCGTCAGCATCGTGGCCAAGATAGCAATACCATCAATGATCATCAAGAAAACAAAGACCATTACCATTTGAGGATCAGCCTCGAAACGTGCCAGTCCCAGAACTAAAGCGAGAAGCTCAGAGCCAGCAAAGAGGCCACGAGCTGGTAGGCTAATAGAAATGGAGAAACGAGGCTTCTTCTTAAACGTCGTTCGACGGAACGTCTCCCAACCAGGACCGAGCTGATCAAGATGACGATCCTCGATATCACGAAGACAAACGGTAATCTCCCCAATGCGCGTATCATGTTGCGCCCAGGCACAGGCCAGGAAAAAGGCCAGCACCGGGTAGCACAGAACCGTCACCGCAGACGCCCAGGATTGCAGCCCCAGGCTAAAGAAGGAAGCCGCACCGATCATCGTATAGGTCAAGAGCTGCTGACGTTGCTCAAGGCGCTGATGAACCTCATCACGCAGCGAGCTATACATTGCAACCAACAGACTTTGGCTTACCTCGCTCATGCTTGCACCCCCACGGCGACGAAGCCAAACTTCTGCATGAGACCCTGATATTGCGTTGCGCCTGGTCGATAGTCCAGCGCAGGCAATGCCATTGCATGACCAAGCTGGTCAATTTTGTTGAGGCTATTGCACACACGACACACAAACCGCGTTTGGCTATGAAGCTCATAGACCGCCCCAGGCACACGGTGTTTAAGATCTTTGTGACAGACAAGGCAACAGCGCTGGACGAGAGGAAGGTTCTTACTCACAGGCTTATTTGCGGGTTGCGCTTTCAGTGGCGCAGAAAGAATGGTCCGAAGTTTACGCATGCCCTTAGACATACCACCACCATTGCGCTCTTTGCCGTGGGACTCACCGTAGCCAGTTAAACCGAAGCGCACACCAAGCCCTTTACGCTCACAAGGTAACAACTTCTCTAAAGATTGCTCAACTACCTTTACATGCTCACCCACGACATCCACCACAGGCTGATCTACAAGAAAATCAAGAAGACAAGCATCACTCTCAGGCCCTAGAGGTGCATCCAGGCTTACCACTCCTGAAAGATCAGGACCGCGCCGATCACGCGATAATATGTCATCATGACCATCCCGCCAGTAGTTCAAGATAGCGCACTTTGCTACTTGCAAGTAATACTGAATGGGACAATCCGTTCCCGACTTCTGTGTATACCGAACAATCGCCTCCATAGCCACTTGCACCAGATCATCAAAGTCTGTATGCTTCATCCATTGCACATACTTACGCGCCAACCACTGCACACCTTCCTGGCAATCCATCACCAGTTGCTCAAGAGAGCGCTCTGTCGTTATAGAATGTACTGCCATGTTCCATTTCTCCTTAAACATTGTGGAACTTGCGAGGCCCTGGTAAGTGCTTCACTCACCGTCCAGGGCAAACTGTTTACAATTAACTACAAGAAACAAAATAAGAACATCCTTGCCCTGATCCCGCCTGATCCAAGCCATCAAAACCTAGCGCCCTAGCATGATCTGCACAAACACCCGTTTTTATCACCGTACTTTGACCCGGTACCTGCTGAACCATAAGCGCTACAGCATCAACATGGAGGCCCTGGTAGCAACATTTACTGCAACAGTAGAGCTGTTCACCACGAGCTATTAGTACAACCTTCAATGCCATTTTCTCGATTTCCTTTAAGTGGCATCCTTGCCATGGTCCATCCGAATAATTTACTTGGCTACTAGGCTATCCTAAAGAGAACCATGCCTCTGTTTGCGCAACTGCTGCGCCCACAACCAACAACCTAGCTACCCATACCAAAGCTCATCATCTTCAGTTAAGCCCTCTTGCTGGAAAACAAACATCTGGCGATCAACCGCGACCATCTCTGCTTCCTCACCTTCGACCCAATCGGCATCAGTCAATTCCTCTTCCGAGATAGCAGTTAATTCCGTCATGATGAAATTCCTTTGCTACGATCTAGCCAACCATCCACTTCGATGATCAGGCCGTCCAGCTCATCTTTGAGTAGTTCTGGATTAGGTGGCATGTCCATCGAGGTTACTAGCTCATCTGTCGCGCACGAGGCACAAACAACCATTTGACCATCTTCCTCATAACACCAGCACTCATTCATAATTCATCATCCTCTAATATAATCTCAACAGCACTACCATCCTGAAAACGAACATAAGCTGATGTGTCACGGTAAAAATCTTGTGGCCAGCCATACTCCTCACCATCCTGTTCTGCATCGAAGATCTCAGACGTAGGACCATGACAAGCAACCACCGAAAATGGATCAGAAGAGGAGATATACACTTCCTTAGTTGCCATCACCACACTCCTCTACACCAAACTGAGGACGCTCACGAGGATCATCATTGACATATTCCTGCTCTTCAACTTCAAGCAGTTCTTCGTTATCCTGATCTCTATCCTTATCAGGCATGACTATGATAGGATTATTGCGCATAAAGCATTACCTCCAAACGTAAGCTTT
>VBJK01000155.1 GCA_005879655.1 Chloroflexota bacterium
CGAGCTGGTATCGTAAACCGTATGATCGACGACACCGCGCTTGGCAAATGGCGAGATGAAAATGGCAGGCACACGCACGCCAGGTCCCCAACGATCCCCACGCGGCGGAGCAACATGATCCCAGCGTCCACCATTTTCGTCGTATGCAATCACAATGGCTGTATCCTGCCAGACAGAGCTGGCCTGTATAGCCTTCACCAGATCAGCAATATGTTGCTGACCCCCCGTCTCATTCGCATAGCCAGGATGCTCATTCTGCGTACCTAGCGGCTTAACGAAGGAGATAGCTGGCAACGTCCCATCCTGCAAAGCGGCCAGGAAATCTTGCTCATCCTTCAGGTGCTCTTTTTTAGCGGGCTTGTTATCGGCATAGTTGGCAAAATAAGCAAAGGGTTGGTGATGGAACTGGAAGAGTTTATCAGGATGGCCTGCAAGGGCACCATTCCAGCCGCCAGCGTACCATGCCCAGGAGACGTTCTGTGCGCTCAGTTCGTCACCGATGGTTGGCATCGTCTGTTGAGGCACCAGATTGGCTGTTGGTGTATCAGATGGATGAGGTGTGTTGACGGTAAACGATGTATTGACGGCATAGCCATCAGGGGTGACAGCGCCATCCTTCACCATCTGCCCGTTGCTATCAAGTTGAGCGACCAAAGTGGTAGGCGCATTCGGAAATTTCGCTGTACAAGCACAGATCATCCAGAAGTGATTGAGGAATGAGCCACCGAAGGCTGCATGAAAGAAGTGATCACCCATCGTATATTGCTGGGCCAGTTTCCCTTCCGGCAGGTTGGTCGCGTCATAGTAGCTCATGACCAGCCCAGCTGCATCACTCCATGCCACAAACTTATCCATTTTGCCGCCATCAACCTGATACTGCTCCTGATAGAAGCGGTGCACGAGGTCGCCGGTCATTAGATCAGGTGTGACATACTTTGCGGCATCAAAGGGCTGCACAGGCAAGTTGGCCGGGAAACGTGAATCTGGTTGATTATTGTTGAGTGGTTGCGGTAAAGTGGTATAGGGTTTGCCGTTCTTATCGACCTGTTGCACTGCCGTGGGACTAGCATTTTTGATGCCATCTACGCCAGGAAAGTAGCCATAGAGGCTGTCAAAGCTCCAATTTTCTTGATAGAGAACAATCAAATGACGAATTTTGCCAAATGGGTTCTGCCCCGACTGCTGCGTGGGCATGGTTGGCCCATTGGAGCATCCCGTGAGCAAACTCATGACGATGAGGAGATTCAATATTGCTATACGAAAATGCACGTGTCGCTCTCCTTCCTCAATATGTGGGTCACGCATTGTTGTTGGCTTGCTAGTGCAAAAACACAAGAGCCAATAGGAATTGGGGGGCCAGGGGACGAAGCCTCGCCTTTCGGGGTTTGGGGTGTCCCCAAATTTTTCCATGCTCCAAAACGTTTTGGGCTTCTACACTATTTATATGCACGAAGCTCTCTCAAAGCGGAGAGGTCTACTATCAGTAAACCATATCATGGTTATTACAGTGTGATTGCGGTGTAATCCGTATGTTAAGGGATGTGCTCCAAGCGTCTTGGCTTACTTCAAGAGCTTGTTTGTGCTTGGCAAGTCATGCACATCTGTCATATGCTTAATATAGCAGAATATTGCTCTGTATAATAAGGGGCCATTGTGGGGACGGGACATCGACATCGCATATGGAGGTACATATGTCTCTTGCAACAAAGCACGGTACGCCACCATTTCCCACTAGCACGGGAAGCATCCAACCATCCACACAAGAAACAATTGATGAAGCAATACAGGTATTGCAGTCACATAAAGATGCCTGGGTTGCGGTTCCCATACGAGAACGCATTGCTATCCTCAATCAGCTCATCAAAGATGTGGCTACTCTTGCCCCGCGCTGGGTTGCGGCTTGCAATGAGGCTAAGGGAATTGCCAATGATACACAATTTGCAGGCGAAGAGTGGTTCGCCGGACCCATTCCCGTGCTGAAGACCTTACGCCAGTTGCGACAATCCCTCACCGCTATCGCTACCTATGGACAACCGAGAATACCAGGACCCATTACTACGCGCCCTGATGGCCAAAGAAATCTGGATGGAGCCTGGCGTCACTACGCAAACGCTCTCCCAAACGCAGGCGCTCGCTTACCGCGAGAAACAGCACGCCGGAAAGGTCAACCTCGTGCTTGGAGCAGGCAATGTATCGTGTATTGGGCCATTGGATATCCTCTATAAGATGTTTGTCGAAGATCAGGTTGTACTCTTGAAGATGAACCCGGTCAATGCCTACGTTGGTCCGTTCATCGCAGAGAGTTTGCAGGCTCTCATTCAGCGTAATTTCTTGCGTATCGTCTACGGTGGCACGACCGAAGGTGCCTATCTGTGCAATCATCCAGGTATCGACGAGATCCACATTACCGGTTCAGATAAAACCTTCGAGGCCATTGTCTTCGGGACTGGAGAGCAAGGAGCCACGCGCAAAGCACAGCGCAAGCCACAACTAGAGAAACGTGTCACCGGCGAACTGGGCAATGTCAGCCCGGTGATCCTCGTGCCCGGTCCCTGGACCCCTGACGAGATTGCCTACCATGCTGAACACTTAGTCACCACACTCATTGTGAACGCTGGCTTTAATTGCAACGCAACACGTGTCATCCTCCAGCATGCCAGTTGGGATCAACGCGAGCCATTCTTGCAGGCCATGCGCAAAATCCTGACACAGCTCCCACTGCGTGACGCCTATTATCCAGGTGCACACGAGCGCCATCAGCATTTCCTCGCCTCACACCCAAAAGCAGAACAGTTTGGGCACCCACAGGAAAAGCAACTCCCCTGGACACTCATCACGGGCCTCGACCCGACTCGCGCGGATGATCCCTGCTTTACTACCGAAGCGTTCTGTAGCCTTTTTTCCGAAACTGCTCTTGTGGCCGAGAACGTTGTCGAGTATATTAAGCAGGCGGTCTCATTCTGCAATGAGAGACTATGGGGAACGCTTAATGCAACGATTCTTGTGCATCCGCAATCGCTCAAGGTGCCAGAAGTTGCAGCTGCAATTGAGCGAGCGGTAGCCAATTTACGCTATGGCACGATTGGGGTCAATTGCTGGGCAGGCTCTGGCTTCCTGCTAGGCACAACCACGTGGGGAGCATTTCCGGGCCATACGATCTATGATGTGCAGTCCGGCATTGGCGTGGTACGTAATACACTGATGTTCTCACGCCCCCAAAAAAGTGTTCTGCGGGGTACATTTCGCAACGTACCGACGCCCGCCTGGTTTGCAACCCATGGCAAAATAGCAACACGGGTCGTGCCTAAGTTAGCGGATTTTGAGGCGGCTCCTTCCTTCTGGAAAGTGCTCGCCCTCATATGGACGGCAATGAAAGGCTAGATCATAGTAAATGCAGGACTATAGGCAAACCTGCTCATAGGAGGCATCCTCTCCCAAGAAAGGTAACTACTATTTATGCTTGATCATTCAGACAAGAGAGCGGTGGAGTATAACGTGTTAATTGTAGGTGGTGGACCCGCTGGTCTAGCTGCCGCCGCCGCTTCCGCAGCCCAGGGTGTACGTACAGTGGTGCTGGAACGCCAGAATGAAATTGGCTACCCCGTCCATACCAGCGGCGGGAGCTGGATCAGTGACATGAAGGCGCTAGCTGTGCCAGAGCAGCTCTACCACCCCATCTCAAAGGTCATTTTTATCTCTCCCCACCGCGAATTTACCCTTCATTATAATCCTGCCCTGGCCTGTGTCATTGACGTGCGCGGCCTCTATCAACACCTCGCTTGCCGCGCAGTCGCCGCTGGCGCAACGCTACGAGTACGGCACACAGTTGAGCAAGTACTGACAGAGCATGGCCGTGTGGTGGGTGTCACCGTCAAAAATCATGTCAGCGAGCGCATGGAGATGCGAGCGGATGTCACGATCGACGCCAGTGGTTTCTCTCGTCATATAGGCGTGCGTTCTGAAATGGGCAAGGCATTTCATCGCTACGGTTTTGGCGCAGAATACGATCTCTACGCACCACACTATCCCCAGGACGTTGTGTACCTGATCATGGGTAGTGCCTATGCACCGCGTGGCTATGCCTGGGCGTTTCCTCGCGGCAATCACCGTGTACGGCTAGGCGTAGGTGTAATCCACCCCGATTGTAACGACGATGCACGCGGCTATCTCGACCGCATTATGCACGAACTTCCCCAGCTCAAAGACCCATTGCAAGATGCCAGCCCCATTGAATACCACACCGGTCTTTTCCCCGCCGAAAAGCCAGTCGAGCGCTTCTCGCGTGACGGTCTCCTGCTTGCGGGTGATGCTGGCAGTCAGGGTTCTACACTAGTCGGTGAGGGCATTCGTTTTGCCATCTACTCTGGCCTCATGGCGGGTACCGTTGCCGCCGAAGCAGTGAAAGCGGGCAATACCTCCGCGACCTTCCTGGAACGTTTCGACAAGCAGTGGCGTGCAAGATTTGGCCGCGACATGGACATCTCCTACATGGTCAACAAGCACATCGCCGCCTATAGTGATGAGGAATGGGATAGCGCCTTTGACATGCTCAAACGTCTGACACCAACTCAAGTAGCACAGGCATTGCGCTGCGAATATACTGCCGGTCTGCTAATGGGCATTATTGCACGCAATCCCAGGTTGGTTGCAAGCGGGGGAAAACGTTTTCTCGACCTGATACTCGAACGCATCAATAAGCCCGCACTGACAGTTACCGAAAGCTAAGAGCAATACCGTGCACTCTCTTCTCCTTTGTACATCATAGCAGGAATGTATGGATACGATAAGTACTAAAGACTGACATCTGGGAATAAATCAATCTCATCAGTTGTTTAGCTATATTAGGTAGCAAAACACCTTTTCCATCAAGAATTTCAAGGAGTTATTTATGCTTGATTCCACTTTAGAAGCGCTTCAAACGAAGCAAAAGATAAAAATCTATGCCACCACATGGTGTGGTGATTGCCGTTTTGCCAAGCGCTGGTTCGACGCTCATGGTGTTGACTATGAGTATATCAATATTGAGCAGGATGAGCAAGCTGCCGAGCTTGTGGTGAAGCTTAACAATGGTATGCGTACCGTGCCGACGATTATCTTCCCGGATGGCTCTATTTTGGTTGAGCCAACGGCGCGTGCGTTGGCGGCGAAGTTGTTGAGGTGAGGTTTGTTATTTTGAGTGGGTGATTACATCTAAAGGTGGTAGAATCACTCTAAGAGAGAACCAGAGAATTGATCATCTATTCTGATTTTTCTGTGGGAGTCGTGCTCAACATCTGCACACAATGGCAATTCGCTAACACTCTCTTAGAGTGGCTCTACCTCGCTTAACGTGACTGTACTGGTTTTATCTTGATAATTATATTTGCGGGATCTGTAGGCAGGTTCTCAACACCTTCATCAATCTGTACATCTAATACTCCCGTTTGTTGTTTAAGTATCTTGATAGCATCTTGTAGTTTTTTACCCACAACGAGCTTAATCAGCGCTTGTT
This sequence comes from Chloroflexota bacterium, assembly GCA_005879655.1. The sequence continues at coordinate 5,492 of VBJK01000155.1, forward strand.
TTCATGCCTTTTACTGAATCTACCACCGTTATTCGGGTTACTTTGGTTTTGACCATGTTATCAACTAAAACATAATTAGCACTAAGCTTTTGAGTTGCTTCTTGCTTGAGTAAGTTCGTTGTCATTTTCTCCAGTGCTTGCTTGTCATAAACCTCGCCTGTACAGGTGATAACAACTGTTACATCGACTTTGTCCACTCTATCGCCCACATTATGATTACTACTAACCTTCTTAGCACATTGAGGGCTTGCAATAAGTGCTTCGTTTGAATGCACCTGCGTCTGGAGTGACGAGCGAGCACTTGGTGTAAGCGACTGATCCAACGAACTTGCTGCTCCTTCAATATCACTCTGCTTGACAAATGTATAGTCGAGATCATCCTGACCACCAGTAAAAGCAGAGAGATTCCTCACAAAGATAGTATTGTTAGAGCTACAGCATGGCTGATTGATGGCTAATGCTGCAACATTCCCGTCTGAACCAACGTTGATTGCCTGAGCTGGAACTGTTATTTGGCCCATCATCGGGGGAACAGCAGCAGGAATCTGGGCATCCACAAGATTAACAACTGTAACACCATGAACATAAAAGGGCGTCCCAATCGGAACCGTTTGATCTGTCGTCATGCCATTATAGAACGTTAGCTTTCCTATTGCTTTTACACCTGCCTTCTGCATTATACCAGTTGCACCGACTGTTTTTGACTGAGGTGGAGTAGTGAAAGAAAACACACGAGCTTGTATTTGACCCTGCGAAGCATTGGGTACGCCAGTAACAGCGGTGATTAAATAGTTATCATTCAAAGTGTTATTATTTGGAGTAATCATCACAGTAATAGGAGCTGGATAAATATGCGCGAATGCAATTATAGATAGAGTGGTTATTATAAAAAATATTACTATGATAGATGGCCACTTTACTTTGAAAAAACATCCTCTAGGATTACGTGCTATCAATGCAGATAATGGAACTTCCGGTAGAACATACTCTTCATGTAATGGTGGCAGAACACGGGTCGTAAGGTCTGGTTGATCAGTAACCTGTACATGTCTACTCTTTAGAAGTTCTTCAATCGCTTTATGGATACCTGTTACAACATACTGAAACGCTTCGTCAGAATCGGACCATTCCCTACTTGTGATAGGCTTATCGATTCCAGGAAGTGTTTGGAGGCCATGAAACTGTACATTCATGTAATGGCCATGGCGCAGAATGATGGGTATCACGCATACTTTGGAACTTCGTCGCTGCAAGGCTCGTTGCATCACCTTGTTGCAATGGTCTGAGGCGATATAGTCAGGACTAATTAGAAGGAGAATTAGATCAGCTGCATTCAATTGTGCAGAGATCTCCTTCGTCTGTTCCTGACCTAGATTGATATCGCTGTCGGCCCAAACACAGATTATATCACCTAAGCTTCTTAAACTTGTTTTAAACTTTTTCAGCAACTCTTCGTCTTCAGGAGCTGATGAGAGAAAGACACTGATAGGTTCATTATAGGTTCCTAGCATCGGCGCGACTTCCCATTGATATATCAATAAATATAAATATTATCTCATAATTGGCAAGAAAAATCCTGTTCTAACCTCTTTACTAAGAATCTGGTATAATTTTTGTTGCTTCTTTCAGAAAGCAAACATTCTCTTGCTTCACCTCTGTTGTCACTGTTAAAGTGTGCTTGTTGCAGTATAACACATCTGTAAGCGAATGTACTATCGATTAGACGCGAGACAAGAGCCTGTCACCGCCAAAAGACATTATGCCTCTTGAAAATCTCCGGCGTCGTTTCTCGTTTTTTATTCATTTGCACATTTAAAATAATTAATTGCATAAATTATATATATAAAATCCTTTCCTTTATCCACACCACCAGCGTAATAAATTGCGCAGCTACGATTCACACTCCTCTTCTCCATTCATATCTATTTTCACAATAAATTGCGCATCTACGGATCGTACCACACCTCCGCCAGAAATGGCGCTCACCGAGAATCCATGCCAAAAGGGGATGTGAATTTCCTCCGTCCTCTGTTCAATGTTATCCCAGGCAGAGGCATTATCCCCTTACTGTCTCTGCCTATCCCAAAAACTACACCACTTCTCAATGAATTCTTAACCACATCGCAACCCTCCTATTCATCCCCACTCGTTGAAGTAATTGAACTATCTAGAATAGTTACACAAGTTTTCAGGAGATATGATTGAACAAACGAACACTTATCTTTTTGCTAGGACTCGCTGTACTGATTAGCGCGTTGCTTGCATGTGGAGGAACTGCCAACACGACCAATAGCAACTCTCCCACATCGCAGCAGACGCAAGTCTCTACTACTACGCAAAAATCAACCCCTGCTCCTCAACCTGTTCACTTCCCACCCAAAACAGTAGCCGATCTACATGGCTTGGCTGCAAAAGGAAATGCCAGCACAATACACGCGTTTCATAGCGAGAGCGTAGGGTTGGCCTCCTGCCCTCAGCCAAAGCTAGAAGCAACAGTTGCCCCAAATGTGACTGGCCAGCAGTTGGCTTCAGACTTGCTTGCTTACTTTTATGCTCAGCATCTAGATAATGACTGTGGATCTGTTGTATTTGCTTATCATAAACAACAAGAAGCAGGAGATGCCTATACAGTAGGGAGAGTTCTTCTTGATGTTACAGGCTCAACGCACAAACTCACCCTCGATACCGGCGGCGCGCTAAGCTCGAATCAAGAATACATTGTCACGTACTAAGAGAATTGCAACAGATTATGAAATCGAAGCGAAAACTAAAAGGGTGTCTGACCGCCCTAGCTGTCATCATTCTTGTACCTCTACTGATATGTATCGTATCGATTGACCGACTTTTTGCGCGGCAAGCACTAAACCACCGAGGGAGCAATTACCCAGCTCCCTCACCCACTTGCGAATGCTCCGGCGATACTCTTCAGACACCCTCTTGCGAATCCTTATAGTGTGTGGTATTCTCTCTGTACGCACGTCACCGTGCGAATAGATTTTAGGAAGAACAAACATGCCACTTACACTTAAGGAGCTGAAAGAGCTTGGGCACTACACGCCACAATTGGCGGTAGAGTACCTGCGGCGTGTTCGAGGATTAGACTACGCGCCAAGTAGCCTGCGAAGCATCCGTCGTTTTAACAGAATTAGCTCTAAAATACAATTCACCAATACTACTCTTTGGTCTAGAGAGGAGCTAGACAGCCTTGAGCCAACGTCTCGCACAAAGCGAGTGGAGCCGGAGGAGGAATTGACTCAACAGGAGGCTAGTAGTAGCACTTCGTTGATGTTACAATAGAGGGAAGAATGTGTGCCGTTGACATCAGCCGTTGTGATCAGAGAAAACGGTGAGCAACACACGCGACGTAAGGAGTGAGCTCGTATGAACATAGGGGAGTCTAGAATGCAGTACCCTGTCCCGCCAGCTATCGAACACCCAGAACTTCTTGTCTATCGAGATGAGTTCCCCATTCTGCACCGCAAAACCTATCTCAATACTTGCTCACTAGGTGCTCTCTCTAAACGTTCTATGCAAGGTATGGGACAGTTCTTGGATTTGTGGAATGAGTGGGGTGGACATGCCTGGTCCGAAGTCTGGTTAAGTGAAATCGATAAGGTCAGGCTGAAGTTTGCTACACTCATCGGTGCACAACTCGAAGAGGTTGCCATTGCCCCCAGTACTTCAGCTGCACTCAGCGCGATTGTACCAATTATTGATCATAACCAACGCAAAAAGGTTGTACTGGCTGATATGGATTTTCCAACTCTGGCATATCAATGGCTGGCCAAGCAACGGCTAGGTGTCGAATGTCGTTTTGTGAAGAGTCCTGATCGCGTGTATGTGCCGCCTGAGCTGTTTGCCGCTGAAGTCGATACTCAGACTGCGCTGGTGGCAACGTCGCGCGTATTTTATACCAGCGGCTATATTCAGGATATCCGAGCAGTTGCCGATATTGCCCACAAACACGGGGCGTATATACTGGTGGATGACTATCAGGGCAGCGGGCAGATCCCATTGAATGTTAATGCCCTGGATATAGATTTCCTGATAACAGGTACATTGAAATGGTTGATGGGCGGTCCCGGCTTAACGCTGATATATATTCGTGAGGGACTTCTGCCCTCAATTCAACCTTCGGTGGTAGGTTGGTTTGGTAGCCAGGAGCATCTTCAATACAACATGACGCAAGCATTTGAATTTCAATCTGAAGCTGCCAGAATCGAAATGGGTACATCTCCTATACCGACGGTCTATACAGCAAATGGCGGACTGGACATTGTGTTAGAGGCCAGCGTTGAGAGCATCGGCGAGCGCACACGCTATCTTACCAATGACTTGATAGCTCGTGCCCGCGAACATGGCTGGCTTGTGCGCTCTCCACAGGAGCCGGAATGCCGTAGTTCTATTGTAATGGTGGAAATGGAGCAGCCAGAAGAAGTGGCCAAGCAGCTCGTTGCGCGTAATATTATTACCGATTCGTGTCCTGGTTTGTTACGCATCTCCCCTTACTTCTATAACACCATCGAAGAAAATGCGATTGTGATAGATGCGATTGCTGAGATATTAGAAAGTAGACAACAGAAATAGCACCATACAACTTATAGGGAGGAAAATAGAATGCAATGTCCTAATTGCCGCACCCAATATGGAAATGAGGATGTCTACTGCCGCCAATGTGGCATTGATCTTGCAGAGCCATCCACAGAGATGGTTCCTGCTCAGACACGTTTGCCCGCTCTCTTGCAGAACGCTCAGTTGTCGCGTGGCGTAGCAGCTGGCGTTGGCGCTCTCGCTTTAGGAGTAGGGTTAGAGATCTTGCGCCGTGGTCTGTTAGCACGCCTAACAAAGGACCCACATACATTGGGCAATACGTTATCTACCCTCGGCAATTTAAGCGAGGTCCTGCCAGCTCGCAACGATAAAACACAAAAGATACCAAAGGGTTATGAAGTTCATGAAACCGTTGTGTATATGCAGCGCGTGATTCGGCGCGTGAACTAATAACAACCACATGTAAACCATTGTAAGCTGCTACCTATATTGAGAGTTTTTGTCGCATGGCGTTGATATTGCGTGAAAGGCATGTCCGTGCCTTACTACATATGCCCGATACAATTGCCGTATTGGAAAAAGCATTCAGCGCCCAGGCTCACGGTACCGCCATCAATCGTCCCCGTAGCCGTTTGGTTTTAGCAAATGGGGTCTTAAATATTCTTGCCGCCGCCGCTCCCACCTTCGGTGTTCTTGGTTATAAATCGTATACCGCGTTCCGTGAGGGTATACGTTATGTAATCATGCTTTTTAGTTCCCAGGATGGACAACTGCTGGCAATAGTGGAGGCTGCCTGGTTGGGCGCAATACGCACAGGTGCCGCAAGCGCCTTAGCTACCCAGTATATGGCACGCAGCGATGCGACAATTGTTGGCCTCATTGGTGCGGGCAAGCAAGCGGCAACACAATTGATGGGTGTTTGTGCCGTTCGTCCGGTTACAGCCATTTATGTCTATAGTTGACGCCCACGCGAATGCAGATTGTTTTGTCGTGAGATGACGCGCCTACTCAATATTAATGTGAAGCCCGTCGCCACTGCACAACAAGCGATAGAGATGGCAGATATCCTGATCACTGCGACCACCGCACAAGAACCCGTTGTGCATGGTAAGTGGCTCAAAGCTGGCTGCCATATTAATGCCATCGGCTCTAATTGGCCGCATAAGCGGGAGCTAGATGTCGCTGTGCTACAGCGCTGTGCTTTAATCGCCACTGACTCGCTAGAACAAGCCTACAATGAGGCTGGCGACTTGATTATCCCAGCCAACGATGGTCTGTTCGATTGGAATCTTGTGCATGAGCTGGGGGAAATTATCACAGATGAGCATCTCATGCGTGTACTACCCGATGATATTACGCTGTATAGGGGCCTGGGAACTGCCCTAGAAGACGTTACGACCGCCGCTCATGTGTATCACCTGGCCTGTCAGCAGGGAATTGGAGAAGAAGTAGACCTGTTGCTCTAAGTGCAGAACTCCCACTTTCTCTGCTGACAAATGATCAGGAAAACAACCACTGAATAATGCAACGTGCATTATTATCATGTGCCCAGCTATAGAATGTGCGATCAATAATCTCGGTCGGCGTGGTCACTGCGGCTAACGCATCCTTAAACGAATAATGAATCAGTTCAGAGGCATGTTCCAGTTCTGCACTGGTAGGGCTACGCGTGAGTAAACGTGCACGTTGTTCTATCTCTCGTAGATAGACGAGATTCTGTTCTACGGTGGTAACGCTGGCGCTTTTACTGTGAGAGCAGAGCACGCGTCGGGGTTGTATGGCCAACAAGCGCTCTAATGTATCAAACATGGCTGGTACTGCCGCCGGATTTTCGATGACGGGGAATGGCTTTTCCACGGCATCGAATGCCAGCAGTAATCGCAATTCAGGAATCCAGGCGGCAATATGGTCCTGGTGATGACCAGTAGCAGGAATAAGCTCGATGGTCAGATTGCCGCCGTGAATGGTAAAGATATCTGTAAATGTGATCGTTGGTAGTGTTAAAGTCACGTTTTGGAAAAGAGTATAGCGCCTCTGGTAGTCTCTCAACTCAAGCTGTGCAGCACTGGAGCGCAGACGCATCAAGCAATGCTCATGTGCGATGATCGGGGCGGCGTGCACACCAGTAAAATAGCAATTCCCCCAGACATGATCCCAGTCCGCATGGCTATTGACCACTAAGACCTGCCGCCCAGGAAGCACGTCCCGCATCTGTTGCATCACCTGTACCATATCTTCAGGGCAAAGCAAGGTATCACACACCACGATATAACGGTCGGTGATGACGACATACGCGGCTACCTCCATCCCGTCAAACTCACCTGGAGCCGTGAAGCTTCGATAGAACACACGTATACGCTGGTCATCACTTATTGCTGGCACAAGAAAGCCACCTTGCTTTACTGACATGGATTCCTCCCACACCCCCTATAGATGATGTGCACCCAGATAGGCTACAATAAGATAGAGAATATACAACAAGATACAAACAAGAATAAAGGTACCATAGCATGTAAGTGTCCAGGCACGGCGTGTATTCAACGCCTGACGTAACTGTTCAATCATATCAGGTGGATCAAGCTCCAGTTTAGGATGAAGCTCTAGTATTTTAGGCAGCATAGCACGAAAGCCGCGCGCATTGGTCATCCCTTCGGCCAGAATGATGGTGGTATCATCGTCCAGGTCCGCCATTAAAACCAACTTCGCCGGATTTGGATCACCCGGCACCAATATGAGTCGTTTCAGGGCTTCTAATTGCACTCCTATCTCCTGATCTTCCTCTTGCCCGGTCACGACTAGTTCACTTGCAAAAAGCTGTATTTCTTTCCCCATCCCAAAGCGCACAACGCTTAGTGGGTATCGTCTTGCTGCATCCTGTTCGCTCATATAGTATCCGTAGATTGTAATGTAATGATGGTCCATATGACCATGTGCTCGTACAGTATCTCTTATCCGCAAGCTTGTCAAGCTACTAGCGATGTTGGGGACACTTTCCCCACTCCCGTGGGGGGGGCGGTCTGGTCTTAAGCAATTTTGCGTAATAAATAGGCAGATTTCTGCATTTCTCTTGACAGCAGGTAGATCTAAACATTACAATTTGGTCGAAGTATATGAAAGTAAACAGTGAACTACCGCTGAGCTGAAGGCTCAGTGGCTTCGTGAGAAGCCTGAGTTTACCAGACTGAGCCGCAGAAATGCGAGCTACGTTCGTTAGGTCATGACACCAGCAGTTGACGCATCAGACCGCTGCTCTGTCATTTGGGTTTAAGAAGGACTGAGGGAAGGTCCGGTGATCCAAGTGCAAAAAGCCTTTTGAACCCTGTCGAGATGAAGTCGGATTCTCTTCGTGGTAACAGCGAAGAGATACGCACTACCCGGCGCTTGCCGGAGTTTTTTCCGAAAGGATTTTCTTATATGAACGTCGTGTATGTTCTTTCACCTGAGAGAGCACCATTGATGCCGTGTAGACCAGTTATTGCCCGCTTATTACTCAAAGAGGGAAAGGCCAAAGTCGTGCACAGAACCCCATTTACCATCAAGCTCTCCGCACAACCAGGGGATGTCTACACGCAACCGTTGACGCTTGGCATCGATACAGGAAGCGCTGTAATTGGTTCGGCGGTAGCTGATGAATTTGGAAAGGTTGTGTATCTCTCGCAAGTACAAGCGCGCAACGATATCGTGAAAACGATGAAGCAACCGGCCACATCACGGCGCAATCGTCGAAGCCGCAAAACGCGCTATCGTCCTGCTCGCTGGTTGAACCGCAAAAATTCGCGAAAGAAAGGACGCTTCTCACCGACCATGAGAAGCAAAATTGAAGCCCATCTGCGAGAAATACGTTTTGTGAAATCCTTGCTGCCTATTCAATCCATGGTGCTGGAAACAGGGACGTTTGATCCGCATGCCCTCAAAAATCCAGCGGTGCTTCAAAACAAGTGGCTGTATCAAAAAGGAATCAACTACGGCTATGCCAATACCAGAGCCTATGTGTTGACACGAGACAGCTATACCTGTCAACACTGTAAGGGAAAGTCCAAAGACAAGAGGTTAGAAGTGCATCATCTCGTTTTTCGCAGTCAAAACGGCAGTGATGAGGAAGCGAATTTGGTGACTCTTTGTAAGCCTTGCCATGATGGGCTGCATGCAGGAAGCATCAGGCTCAAGCGCACGGGCAAGAAAAAAGGAACGCTGCTGCATGCCACGCAGATGAACAGCATCCGCATACAATTGCTCAAGCACACTCAGGCTGAGGAAACGTGGGGCTTTGTGACCAAAGAACATCGCAGGCTATCAGGACTGCCCAAAGAACATGTCTTTGATGCTGCCATCATTGCCACACGAGGCAAGAACCCAACGTTTGGTACCACAACGGTTATCGAGAAGAGATGTCTCCCAGATGGCGATTACCAACAAACCAAAGGAAAGCATAGTGAGCAACGCATCACAACGGGAAAAATAGCCGGTTTCCGTAAGTTCGATAAGATCCGCTATCGGGGCTGTGAATACTTCATCAAGGGCAGAATGGCAACCGGCTATGCTGTCTTAATGGATCTTTCTGGCTCATCCGTGGATTTGAAACCCACTCCGAAGTTTGACAAGATGAAGAGAGTGCGTGCCCGTTCATCTTGGATTATTCATCAAAAACACATTTCAAGTTTTTTATCCTCTTTTTCTGATTTTTGTAGACAAGTACCGGAAAAGCTTCTTATTCGCTCCAGTATATTTGAAAGTCAAGGGTGAGAAGCGGCGATTCATCCACGAGATTGAAGACCTCGTGGCTTTCTCGCTGCTCTGTTATAGAGAATGCTGTGGTGTTATGGCTCAAGTAGGTCTTCTCGAAGATAATGTACGTATTGCCCGCTTATGTGCTACCATGTTACAATATGCAGGTCATCAGGTTACGGTTTATGAACATCCGCGCGATTGTTTAAACGCCTTGGTACCGTCTGTAGCTGCTCATACATCGGGCTTAGTATCGGTTTCATCCTTACCGCTTCCGGTAGATGTGCTCATCTTGGATTTGCACTTGCCGGATATCAATGGTATGGATGTACTCAATTGTCTGTTAGCCCATCCTCGTACTCAAGCGCTGCCACTGATTTTTTTTACAGCTGCAACGCGTCATGAGATTGCTCACGCGCTGAAATTAGCGCCTCACGCGACCTTTGTTGAGAAGCCATTTACATTTAATGAGCTTACAGTTGCCATTACCGATGTGCTAGCCTCTTCCGCAAAGTAACGTTCTCTCCCTCACAGGGCATAAGTTTCCCCCCGCTCAGGGCATCCCTTGTGCTTGCCCAATACGCATCAACCTAAGCCGGGGGTCCAGGGGGCTTCGCCCCCTGGCGGGGTTTGGGGTGTCCCCAAGCTCTCCCTTTCACTCCTCTCGCCGCCTGCGGCGGCGAAGAAAAGAGGTTTTCGGGGACACCCAAACCCCGTCAAAGGGCTTGCAGCCCTTTGCAATCCTGCTGTCAAGCGTTAGGTTGATGCATATTGGGCATCCCTTGTGGTTGCCCTGCGGCTGGACCGGAGGGGCTTATTTCACCGGTATTATCCCTTGTGGTTGCCCTGAGCAGTAGAAAGAAACGCATATGTACATTGAGACGTGTTGATTACTAGCAGCTTTCATAAACGCGTTCCCAAAAAGAGAAGAAAGATGGACTCTTTGCTTGAAGAGGAGACGAGATATGGCGAAAGTGCTTGGTATCGATCTTGGTACAACAAACTCGGTGATGGCTACGATTGAAGCTGGTGAGCCAAGCGTGCTAGAAAATAACGAAGGGGCACGGCTTACCCCTTCTGTCGTTGCAGTGACAAAAAGTGGTGAGCGCCTAGTTGGCCAAGTCGCCAGGAGACAAGCGATAACTAATCCTGAGAACACTATATTCTCCGTAAAGCGTTTAATGGGTCGCAAATATGATGATCCTGAAATACAACGTACCATGAAGAGCGTGCCGTATAAAATCACCCGCGCCCCCAATGGGGATGTGCGCGTGATAATGGGTGGCCGCGAGTATAGCCCGCCTGAGATCTCAGCCATGATTCTGCAAAAGCTGAAAGCAGACGCTGAGACGAAACTTGGCGAACGCATCACGCAGGCTGTGATTACTGTACCGGCCTACTTTAATGATTCACAACGACAGGCAACGAAAGATGCTGGCAGGATCGCTGGCCTGGATGTGTTGCGCATCATTAATGAGCCAACAGCTGCATCGCTAGCTTATGGGCTAGACAAGAAGAAAGACGAGGTTATTGCCGTCTACGATCTGGGGGGCGGTACCTTCGATATCTCCATCCTGCAACTGGGTGAAGGCATTATCGAGGTGAAATCGACCAATGGAGATACCCATCTGGGTGGCGACGACTTTGATCAGCGCATTGTGGATTGGATCGCCGACGAGTTTCGCAAAGAGCAGGGCATTGACCTACGCAAAGATAATATGGCCTTACAACGTCTCAAAGAGGTTGCCGAGAAGGCGAAGATCGAACTCTCTTCTACGCTGCAAACGGAGATCAATCTGCCCTTTATTACGGCGGATGTGAATGGTCCCAAACATCTTGTGATGACGCTCACACGGGCGAAATTGGAGCAGCTTGTTGGCGACTTGATCGAGCGTACCCGTGGCTCAGTGACGCAGGCATTGCAGGATGCCAATGTGAAGGCCAATGATGTCAATGAGGTCGTACTCGTTGGCGGGCAGACACGTATGCCAGCAGTGATAGAGCTGGTGCGCAAGCTCTTTGGCAAGGAGCCTCATCAGGGCGTTAATCCTGACGAGGTTGTGGCCATTGGTGCAGCTATTCAAGGTGGCGTGTTGCGCGGTGAGGTGAAAGATATGCTGCTGCTCGATGTCACACCGCTTTCGTTAGGCGTTGAGACGCTCGGTGGCGTCACCACGAAGTTGATTGAACGCAATACAACCATTCCCAGCCGCAAGAGTGAGATTTTTAGTACAGCAGTGGACAATCAACCGGGTGTCGAGGTTCATGTGCTACAAGGCGAGCGCGAACTGGCACAGGACAATAAGAGCTTGGGCAGATTCCATCTGGAAGGTATCCCTCCGGCTCCTCGTGGTTTGCCGCAAATCGAGGTGACGTTCGATATCGACGCCAATGGCATTCTGCATGTCACCGCCCGCGATAAAGCCACTGGACGCGAACAGAAGATTACCATTACAGCCTCCAGTGGTCTCTCTCAAGCAGAGATTGACCGCATGATTCGTGAGGCCGAAATACACGCACAGGAAGATCGCCAACGTAAGGAGGAAATCGAGACCCGTAACGTGGCCGATAGCTTGATTTATCAGGCAGAGCGTGCGTTAAATAACACTGAGAGCAAGATTTCTACTGCTCTGCGCACTGAGGTAGAGGCAAAGATCAGGGCCTTACGCGAGGCGATGTCCGGCAACGATATGACGCATCTGCGTAGCGCTACAGCGGACCTGCAAAGCACGATGCAGCGTATAGGCCAGGAGGTCTATGGTCAGGCAGGCGCGGAGGCGGCAGATGGTGGCGCTGGCACGCAGCCCGGTACGACAGGCAGATCCCCCGGTACTGATGCAGGAACCGTTGAAGGCGAATTTCATGAAGTGTAAAGGACGCACGGCGCTGACTGACGTATCACGATGGATACGTCAGTCAGCATATGCATGTGGTGACGGGTAAAAGGAGAGACACTAATGGCTGTTGACTATAAAGATTATTACAGTATTTTAGGTGTGGACAAAAAGGCGAGCCAGAAAGATATTCAACGCGCCTATCGTAAATTAGCACGTCAGTACCACCCGGATGTCAACCCTGACGATAAAACTGCTGAAGAAAAATTCAAAGAGATCAATGAAGCCAATGAAGTGCTGTCCGACCCTGAGAAGCGCAAGAAATACGATGCGCTGACTGAGGAATATCAACAATACGGACGCTGGACCGGCGGTACCGGGCCGCTGGGTAGTCAGGGCACTGACGCGGGCACATACCAGTATTATACGATGAACGAAGATGACCTCGATGATCTCTTTGGGCAACAATCGCCATTTTCAGATTTCTTTGAGAGTATGTTTGGCGGCGGGTTTCCATCCGCTAGAGGACAGAGGAGAGCGCGCACCACTGGACGTACGTGGCAACGTGCAGAGCCTGCACAAGATGTCGAGTCAACGGTAGAGGTGACATTGGCTGAGGCGTATCAGGGGGTAACGCGCCTTGTTGAGTTAACAGATGCTGAGGGAAGGTCGCGCCATCTGGAAGTGAAGATTCCAGCGGGTGTCAATGAAGGTTCACGTATTCGTATTGCCGGACAGGGTATCCAGGGGACTACTGAACGCGGCGATCTCTATTTACGCATGCATATTTC
>VBJK01000218.1 GCA_005879655.1 Chloroflexota bacterium
GTACCAATGGCAAGGTGGAACGTTTAAACGGCATTATTGGCACAATGCTTGGGAAAATGCTTCTCAATAAACATACGAAGTTGTGGGATTTGTACCTAGATCAAGCTGTGTTTGCCTGTCGTATTAGGACACACTCTACGATGAAAACTTCACCATTTTATCTTCTGTACGGCAAGCACCCGCATTTATTAGGAGATTACAATGCTACACTTCCAGTAGAATCAGAATCTGCACCTTATGAAGAACGGTTAAGGTTGCTACAGTCTGCAAGAAAAGATGCTGCGATTGCAAGCTATGAAAGAGCTTTAAAGGATAAGTCTGCCCGAGATAAATTAGTAACACCGCATGAACTTGAGGAAGGCCAATGGGTCCTGATCCGTCACGAAAAGCCTCAAAAGTTTGAAGCCAAATGGTTTGGACCGTATCAAGTAGTCCAGAAAATGTTGCTAGGGACTTACAGACTTCAAGATCCTAATGGGCGAGAGCTTGCTGCACTTGTGCACGGAAATCGTTTAATTAAGGCAAATATAAGGACTGCAGACGAACTACGGGATCTATGGGCATCCCCAAAGGCGAAAGACAAACTCAGGAAGAGGAATCGCAATTTAGAATTGATTCCCTCATATGCTGAGAACACAGATATTTTGGATCAACATCTTCGAGATGACAATGAAGATGACAACGAAGATGAAGACCTCGATGATGTGCCAGAGCTAGGGATTGATACCCCGATGGCAGGAAGAAGCTTAAAGAGAACTAATGAGGTTATGAAGGAGATTATAGTCCGAACGGACACTCCACCCTGGGAAAAACCAAGAAAAAGAAAAAGGTGAGACGTGTGTGGAACCAAACGGTAAAACACTACGCCATCATCAAATTTCAAAATAAGGTTTCGAGGGCGAAAACCTCTAGGTGAAGGAGACTGTCGGAATAGCCGATTAAAGCCTAATATTATAAATAGCCATGTATTAAGTAATAGCGGAATGGCGGGCGCGCCGGGGGTTTTCACAAATACGGCCGCCCCGCCACTTATATCATTATCAAGAATTATCATCAACATTGGCATCGGCCTTACGCCAGAAGCCGCAAACCCCCTTCTGTTCAAGAGCCAGAGTCTCGTGATCGCCGAATAAAACGACAGTTGGTAGCAAGAGGTAAAGTCCGATGACCTCCGGAACAAACGAAACCGCTATTACTCCCTCTGAGGACCTCAATGATATGGAAGAGGAGGAGGAGTTTACCGGGATTATTGCAGAGTCTACTAGTAATTCACAGACTCTTGATGATGTGGTTGATCCTAAACCGATCGACATCAACAATGCGCTTGCTGCATTGCTTGAGAGTAATCGCCTTATGCAAGCGAAGTTGTCTCAGCGGGAAACCAAGAGACGCAAGGTCTATGTTCCCATGCCTGAGAAGTTCAATGGTAGGGTCGGCGATTTCATTGAAGCATGGCTTGAACAGTTCAAGACTTGGTTCCACCACCGAGCAAACGGTTAGGTCGCAAATGGATTTTGTTAAGGGTCCTAATGCGGAGCCCAATCATTCGAAGAAAGCCAAGCCTAAGTCAAAGGGCAACGAAACTAAGTCCCCTCGCTCCACGGAAGGCAAGATTAGCCGTGAGAAACTTACTCAAAAGGAGAAGGATTTTCTTAATAGTAACATCAAACGTGGAGGCGGATTAATCATTCATGAGAATGTTAGAAGTAAATGGGGATGGATTCAATGGGCTAAGAAAATTGGAGTCTGTATCAAGTGTGCCGGTAAGGGACACAACTCGGAAGATTGCACAGTTAGTGTCTCGAAGCCTGAAAAGTTGAATACAGTTGGCAAGGACAATAGTGTCGATAGCGTAATGGATTCTGATCACGATTATTTGTGTTCTATCCATAATCGCCAAAAGGACATATTGTTGAAATACCACTGTGAGATCAACAAGAGAAAGGGCACCGTGCTACTTGATACAGGAGCTACCAAAAATTATATATCCCGAAGGTTTGCTGAAAAGGCCAACCTGAAGTTTAGGGGATATCCATCGGCATTACGCAGTGTGAAACTACCGAATGGCCAGGTTATGAAAATCCTGGGCGAGTGTGAGTTCACGCTGATAATGTCAGAATGGACGGGTACAGTGGTTGCCACTGTCCTGGATTTGGAGGCAGATTTCGATGTCGTTCTAGGCATGTCATGGCATCTACAATGGAAGCCGCTTTATGACTGGGAAACTCTAGACGTATTCGTTAATGCTCCAGAAGGTGCCAAAAGAATTGTGCACAAATTTGGCTTTGTCAAGAGGCTTGTAAATGGGCCGATATTGACATCGCTAGCAGATTGGCCAGAAGATTTACAGGTCAATGCTATCTCGTTTCAGGATGCAGAACGAGAGATAAAGGGAGGTGCAAAGGCATACCTTTATTTTAT
>VBJK01000219.1 GCA_005879655.1 Chloroflexota bacterium
CGAAAATCAAAACAACACTCAGGGCGTGTCCAGACAAACATGCTGAGCGCTCTGCCATCCCCCTGACGCCATAGAATGTCGAACTTCAACATATTCGACGATCCAATTGCTCCTGATGGAGAATCGGTGTCTAATCCACTTTTCAATTCTCCTCAGACTCTCAATCAATCCCACACCACGCACTACTGCATCCGCTGTCTGCATGAAAAGTCCAGAACGGAGTTCTCTTCAGATGAACTCCTTTTGACCGCTCCAATTCCTCTAGAAGATATAACCAATGATCAGAATATTGTCCAACGGAATAAACGCCGAAAGAACAATGGTCCAACATGTAATATTTGCCGAGAAAAAGTTAAACGACATGGACAAGTGAGGAGGGCTAAGGCTGACGAGACAATACGGTTGGAAACAGTTCCTTGGAAGGAAGTTGTCCGCATGATTGAAGAAGGGTTCGACTCTCAATCCATTTCCACTGACAATAGCTCACTTCCATCCGAACGGCTTCTCATTTCCAACCTCTTTAAGGAGCTTCCACCCGAGGTAGCAGAGTCAAATCATTCTCCAGCTACAGCAAAAGATCGGAAAGAGATAGCACAATATGTTGCCGATCAATATGCTGAAGCTGAAGGTTTTCGATTTCAGTTTCATAAAGAGTATCAGCTCTCGAGTCAAGCCCGTGGATATCCTGTTCAATTCGCAAAAGCTCGCTGCCTTATTTTTCAGTGCTCTCAACAACGGAGAGCATACAAATTCTCCTCCCTTCCGTATGGCCGGACTAGAAATCGTCGAGGGAAAAAGCGATTTGATTGCAAAGGAGAAGTCAAGGTATTCTTATTCCGTAGACTCAATTTAAGGCAGGTATATTTTCTGCAAGATGCGCATCACGTGGATTACGGCGACATTGCGATTGACTTGCGACATACTGTTCATCCTGGCCGTGGTCAATTTGGAGTGCCTTTAAAGGTTCGGGAATGGATACGAGATAATCCTCGATCGACCGCACTTGCTCAGCGGGAGGAGTTACTTTTGGCGATTAAGAGAGGGGAAATTCCGGGAATTCAGCTGAATTCAAGGTTTCTGTCCCCGACGCTGATTCATTTCTGGTGGAGGAAGGCCTATGGAACCACAGCATATATTTCTGAGGATCCGTGGGAGAATGCTGCGCACTTACTCAGAGAGCATCCGTTGGTATCTGCCGTTTTCTATTCGGAACTGATTGTAGACAAGCAAAGTTGTTCTTTCTCATGAACCACGGACTCACCTTATGTGGTTCATTCATGAACATATGTCTGTTGAACCAGTACAGGTCAAAGAGATATTCATCGATGCGACGTACAATACTTCAAAAACACAGAATCATCTCTATGCAATTGTTAGTCAAGAGCTTGGATATGGAGTTCCTCTTGGATTTATGCTGATGGAGATTCATCCGAAGGAGGATACGAAGTCGAAGAAACATGCAAACGAGGCATTGGAATGCAATAAAAATTTTTATTCCATTCTGAGAGAATTAGGAGTCATGCCTCGATTTGTGCATACTGACAAAGATTTCTCTGAGATCTCTGCTTCTCAGGTAATCTACCTTCGTTACCTTCTAGAATGAAGTTAATTTTGCAGAGTCCCAATGTGTGGCCGAAGGCCGTTATCAGTCTGTTCATGGCATGCCGAACGGGCCGTGTTGAAGTATCTGCAGACGACCAATCAATCGCCATGGGCAGCTGGTCATGCAATAATAGATTATCGAGACACAGACCGTCGGAGAGGATGGGATGATGCATGTGAATTGGATACAGCTTGGGTGCAAGAACGGAATCTGGAGAGAGAGACTCTATTTCGGACGGAGATTAGCCAACGTCACAAAGCCATGACCGATGAAAAGATGCTTCATGAGAAACTTCTAGAGGCCGGAAAACGGAAGAAACATTGCATCACAGAGAAAGAACTCTGCAAAGACATTACCTCTCTCTTTCTCACCCATTTGCGGTGGCATCCATTCACTCATCTCCCTATATTCACGGAAGTTGATTTGGAGAGAATTGATGTACGTGGAATATGGAGAGAACAGGTTGCTGAAATGCATGAAACGTGTAAGAGGCTTGGAGAGTCATGGGCCTGGGAATATCTATGGAATCAATGGTATCGTCCTGAAAGATGGAAAATCTGGGCACGCGCAGTGTGCAGTGAAGTCCCAATAATCAATTCGAATGCCATTGTCGAAAGTCTCTGGTCTACTCTCAAAAGGAGATATTTGCGAAAACATAGCCGCGCAAAACTCGAATTTTTAATTGATATTATTATGAATCAATACCTTCCGAACTTGACGATGTTGATTACAGCTCATCGCAAAGGTGAAAAGAGGCCTGTTTGGTATCCACTCCTGTGCTCTCAGCTTATAGTAGGTATAATTTGTTTGTTAAGGAATGGAAAAAGAAATGTGCAATGGCGAAGGAGAATTATGAGAACTGTGATGATAAAGACAGGTTTTATGAAGCGCAGTGGCACGACTATAGCACAACTATTGAGAATTGGTGGTGTGGATGTCCTTCATACCAAACAAGCGCAAATCATGTGTGCAAGCATCTCATTGCTATGTACATTGGCCGCGAAGGACTCGATTCAAACAAACCTCCGATGCCCTTCTATGGTGATGTGTGGCGGCAAACAACATCCCCACCACTTTGGATAGCAGGTCTTCATGACTTCGGTAGACTCACAGTCCGTGATTTACAGCCGGTGTTAGAAGAGAATCTTCCAATCTTTGCGCAAGATCATGTTCGCATCGATATTCCCGACGACAATGTCGACGATGGACGTCTCGAAATCGAACCGGCATTATACGATTCAGATGACGATGACGACGGTGAGACAGACAGCGAAGTTGCGGATGAAGATATTATCAGTGAGGCAGCAGAGAATGAAGGTTGGAAAGACGTTGACACCTTCGATGATGACATTTTTGATGACAATTTTGAGGATCCAACTGAGCGAATTGAACGTGAACTGCGGGGCGATGAGATCAAAGAGGGCGCGGACTTGATGGCACGTCAACTTCTCCGTATTGTTGACGAACTTAAGCAAGTTCAGACGTATCCATCAGGTCATCGCTATCTTGTGGAGTTACCACGTCTGGGAATTAACAATGTTCCTGCTTGGCACCGACATGTGGAACGCCAAGATGCCGTTAGTAGCTCCAGAGTCATGCGATCGACGTTCGCAAGAGTAAGATCTGGGAATATGTTTGCAAACTAGAATTAGTGATTAGAGAATGTAGTAGTAATGTACCGAACTTGAACTTGAATGCCTGTGGAATTCAGCCTCAGCAATTCTGAGGTGGTGTGGTTAATTATTGTGTGTCAAGATAATTGCCACAGCCGATCCGGTGTACGTTTAAATCT
>VBJK01000220.1 GCA_005879655.1 Chloroflexota bacterium
TGTCGAATGCAATGCAGACCTGTTTTGCGTGACAAGGGAGGTCATGGATCGATTGCCGATCTTTCCCGTGTTTGGCAGTAGCGGATGACTCGCATTGTGGGCACGTGTGATCTGACGTTTGAGGCAAAGCTTGGATGATATATCGATCCTCATGTTCTTCAACCGCTATGACAGGCCCTCCAGACAGGTTCAAGAGATCTCTTACGCTCATGTACTCCTCTCGCGTTTATTCGACTGAGCTGCGTACTCGTTTAAGCAAGACTTCTGCGGGATAAGGAAAAGGCCCTGGTGAATCCTTCCAACCAGGGGCCAGTTTCCGCGTGCCTGTCACGCGACTCGGCTTTCTCAGACGAGTACGGGTTATGCCACCTCACTCTGTGGGAGCAGTCGAACGTCCGAGGCCCCGATCTGTTTTTGTTTGGCAATACGTCTGGCACGATTACGCAGGTAGGTGTCAAACCTGCAAACCATGTAGACTTCACGCAGCCATTTCCTGAAGAACGGCAGGTACTCAATCGAATAAGCCCAAGCCTTGATAATTCGACCACCTGGCGTGACGTGATCGTATTGATGACGTGCAGAATCGGGAATGCCCAGCTTCTCTCTGTCATTCCAGAAACACTGCCGGATTGAGTTCTCGATAGCGGCGTCATCGGGAAGTTGAGCACTTTGAAACTTCTGTTGGGAGGGCAGTTCCCTTGGGAGTTCGCATCCGATCGAAAAAAGGTGATGAGGGACGCGATCCTCATTGGCCTGGGCACGCTTGCGCATGGCATCAGGAATCATGGGTGTTGGTTTGGCTTCTTGTAGCTGTGCCTTAGCTTGCGTAAAGGCCGAAACGAGCAGGCGCTTGCAAGCACGGGACTGCACAGTGTTCTTACTATAAGACATGTAGGCATAGGTTTGTTCTTCAGTCAGGAGTGCATATTTTTGAGGCTGATTGGTCTTGCCAGAAGGTGTGATTTCAAATCGCACCTTTCCAAAGTCCTGCTCAATTTCTTCCTGATACTCAACAATCATCCGAAAGAAGCTGCGGTGATCAATACCAAGGGTCAAGGCAATTTGCCGACTATCTGCCAGCGGAACACACTGCGAAACGGTGATAAGCGAAGTGGTTGTACTCATTGCACCTCCGATGTCGACATGCTGGAAGGACCAGTGTCCTCTCCCTCATCACACTTTTTGATTATTCCTGTTTGAAACAGGAGCTGGTTGCGATATTTCTTGAGAGTCTGCATGATCCTCTCATGCTTGACCCCCATCCGTTCGGCGATCACGCGATGAACAAGTTTGCCATCTGGTAACTCAAAATCTTGGTTCATCTCTGTTTCCTCACATACAGTCAGTTTTTCTGGATAAACAGGCCCGCGTCACATCAACAGCTTGAAGGAATGCATGGTCTGTGGTACTATGGCCCATAGCGGACTTATTCAGAGTTCATCATGGGCAAGAGACGGACAGGTCTCAATTGTGGGTCTCTTGCCAGTATCTTTTTCCGATCACGCGCCAGATGATCTGGCGCGTATTTGATACCACTCTTCTTCTGCCGAAACTGTTCATCACCTTTCCGTTTTTTCTATGCTACGTGAGAATAAGTCATTGAGCACGCTTCCTCTGCTTCACCTGTCGGATCTGTGTACAAACAAAAAATCGTGGCGTGAGAGTACGCCCGATCTTTTGAGACCCTTACCAGACAAGCGCGACTGCGAGACGTGATCATCCTTCATGCTCTTTGCTTTCTCCCGCACGCACGACAATACAACGCAACAATAGCACATCAGAAGTATACTATTACTCATTGCACGAGTCAATACCTTTTAGGAGAATTCTTTTACCACCAAAAAAACTCATAGGTGTAACGAGTGTTTTTCATACTATCGATTCCTACCAGTTCTTATCTGCATTTATATGATCTATCGCATGTAATCGGATCGTTCATCAATAGCTTGAATAAAACACTGTTGCCTCTTGTACACAGAATGAGGGGAAAGCCTCACGGTCAGTTGCCAGGAGCAGTCCATCTGACCAAGAGCCACACGACCCATTCCAGTTTTACGTCCTCATGTACATCCCCGATAGGTTTCAAAAAACAAACCCGCATAGCCGTTTTTATCTATACTCCTCATTTACGTCTATAGACAGTAGTATCTCAGATGGAGGTTTCTATGAACAATACTTCCGACCTATCTGGTCCAATTGCTCAACTCATAAAGCACCAATCCAATTGTTCCCAATCGGTTCCTCCGAAGCCTCAAACTGCGCCACCAGTCTTGCAGAAGAGCAGTTGGACTGGCTTCCAAGGCAAGACGCTTTGGGACTGGTTACATGTATTAGGGGTATTTCTTATCCCTGTTGTTATCGCAGTGGGATCAATCTGGTTTAGCGTTCAACAGAATGAAACAAGCCAAACCATTGCATTGGATCAACAAAGGGCAACAACACTCACGACTTACATGGATGATATGACCGAACTCCTCTTGTATGAGAATCTGCGAACGTCTAAGGCAGACGCGAACGTGAGAGTTATTGCAAGAACAAAAACATTAGTAGCTTTGTGGCAATTGGATGGAGAACGCAAAGGAACATTGTTAGAGTTCTTGTCTGAATCGGGACTTATAACAAGTAGTAGAGCAGGCCCCTTTGAGAAAAGTCCTGAAGACGTAATTGTTAATTTAGAAGGTGCTAATTTAAGTGGTATCCTCCTAAAGGAAATCAGTTGGTTTGGTCAAAGCATTGGTAATAGAGGTACTGATTTACATGGTGCTTCTCTGAGTTATGCTAATTTGAAGAACGCTTCTCTGCACTCTGTTTATTTGCACAATGCTAACTTGCTAGTTGCTGATTTGCGTGATGCGGATCTAAGCTATGCTGATCTTACTGATGCCAAGTTGTATTATGCGAATCTGGCTAGTGCTCATCTAAGCAATGCTTCTTTACGCGGTGCTGATCTGCATGGTGCTAGTCTGCGCAACGCTAATCTAAGCAATGCTGATCTAAGCAATGCTGATCTGTCAGCTGCTAATCTGCAAGGAGTCAACCTGGAAGGGGCATATCTGAAAGAGACCGGAGTTGCTCCTGAAGAACTAGCAAAAGCTTATTCGCTCAAAGATGCAACACTCCCAGACGGATCACGCTACCCTTCAAAGAGCTACCCCATTCCTGGTCATCAAGAGCCATGAGGACGCAAAATCGGAACTTGTTGTGGATCTCGATCATTGGACGAAAGGTCGAACACAACAAGTTCCGGTTTTACATCCTCGTGTACAGCCTCTAGTGAATCTTCAAAAACACAACAGAATCCGCATAGCCAACTTTTTGTTGGCTTTAGGGATGGAGACTCTACGCGCTGGTTTGGCTTTCCACGCGGTGTACTGACCGAGGGCGTCGGCCAGTTTTGCGCGAGCTTGTGGTGTTGTGATCACCATGCCATCCACTCCAGGCGTGTTTTTCACGGCATTTGTCTGTGTTACTCGTCGTACGCTTACCAGCCGATT
>VBJK01000221.1 GCA_005879655.1 Chloroflexota bacterium
CATTATATTTGAAGTATCTTTTTCTTAGGGCGTAAATTAACATAAATCAATACTAACCTGCTACATTTTTAATAGTAGGCGATAGTAAAGGAATGTTTCACGTATCCCATCTTTTTGGGATACGTGAAACACTCCTTTACCTATGCAGCACGTTTAATTGTGAGCTGGATCAATAAAGTAGAAAGAGCAGCAGGAGTCAATCCCGGAATACGACGAATTTGACCAAAAGTTTTGGGACGCGCTCGTTCTAAACGATCAATCATCTCGTTTGACAGACCACTGATTTTTTTAAAATCAAAGTCATCTGAAATACGAAGATTATCATGCTGATATAATCGGTCAAATGTGGTTCGCTGAGCGGTAATATACCCACAATAAAGAAAATCTGCTACTACAGTCTCTACGTCCTTGGTATTGATCTGGGAGTTAATTCCATAAGGTAGAAGAGATCGAATTAAGTCTGGATTGACTTTCGGACGGTTAGCAAGTTGAGCCAATGTAATCGAATCGCCTAAGTCTTGGCCTAAGGTTTGGCTCAATGAGAGATATGCAGGGTCTGATTTTTTGAGGCAGGTGGACTCCATAATATTTCTCAAACGTGCTAACCGATCCTGTCTTAGATTAAAACGTTCCTAGTCAGAGTCGCCTACAAGACCAATTTTACGACCAAACGGAGATAATCGAGCATCAGCATTATCATGACGCAGGGCTAACCTAAATTCTGCCCGCGACGTGAAAATTCGATAAGGCTCATCTACACCTTGCTTGATAAGATCATCAATTAAAACACCTATATAAGATTCCTCTCGATTAAGGTGTAGTTCTTCACGTCCCTGAGCTAAAAGGGCAGCATTAATACCAGCAAGGAGGCCTTGACAGCCAGCTTCTTCGTAGCCCGTTGTACCATTAATCTGTCCTGCATGGAATAGTCCTTTAATACGAACTGTCTCCAAATGGGGCGTAAGTTCACGAGGATCTACAAAATCGTACTCAATAGCATATCCAGGACGAATAATTTGTGCTCGTTCTAGGCCTGGAATCATTCGAACTAATTCTTGCTGAAGATTCGCTGGCAAAGAAGTGGAGAAGCCATTCAAGTAAACTTCATTAGTGTTGTGACCCTCCGGCTCCAAAAATAGTTGGTGGCGATTTTTATCAGCAAACTTGACAACCTTGTCCTCTATAGATGGGCAGTATCTAGGGCCTATTCCTTTAATCTTTCCTGAATAAAGTGGTGATTCATGAATATTTTGGCGAATTGCATTATGGACAGCATCTGTAGTATAGCCAATATAACAAGTAATCTGAGGTTGCTCTATTTGCTCTGTCGCAAACGAAAAGGGAACAGGTCTATCATCAGCCGGTTGAGGCTCAAAAGCATCCCAGTCAATTGTCCGGCCATCCAGACGCGGAGGAGTACCCGTTTTTAATCGTCCAATAGGAAAACCTAGTCCTCTTAAACTCTCTGCAAGTTCAATAGATGCTGGTTCACCTGCCCGCCCCGCTGCATAAGAACGGCGCCCAGTATGAATTAGGCCGTTAAGAAACGTACCGGTAGCAACCACGACAGATTTGGCATGCAAGCAGCGGGTGTCTTGCAATTCAACACCATAAATCCGGCCTTCTCTAGTAATAAGATCAACTGCTAAGCCTTGCCGTAAATGAAGATTTGGTATTGCTTCAAGGGTGCGACGCATCTCCAAACGGTATAAAGAACGATCAGCTTGCGCCCGCGGTGATTGAACGGCTGGTCCTCGCGAGCGATTTAGTAGTCTGAATTGGATTCCTGTACGATCAATTATGCGCCCCATAATGCCGCCCAAGGCGTCTATTTCGCGTACAAGATGACCCTTAGCTATACCTCCGATAGCTGGATTACAGGACATCTGTCCAATTAAATCCAGATTTAGGGTTACAAGGGCAGTCTGGGCACCCAAGCGAGCGGCGGCGGCGGCGGCTTCACAGCCTGCGTGACCAGCACCAATTACAACGACATCAAAAGCTTCGTCAAAGCTCATAATCATTTACCTATACAGAAAGTCGCAAAAATCCGCGATAAGACATCGTTAGGCGTAGTCTCTCCTGTTATCTCCCCAAGAAAACTTAATGCATCATAAAGACCTATCAGTATAAGCTCTTCACTGGCTTTTTCCTCAAATAAATTTAATGAAGAGCGTAATGCCGTTGTCGCTCTTTGTAAGAGATCAAAGTGGCGAGCATTTGTTATAAACAGTCCCGTATAACTTGTATCATATGCTGCATAAGGCTCCAAGATGGCCGTGCGCAAGGAATCAAGCCCTGCTCCCGTTTTAGCTGAGACGCTGATTATCGCAGTCGCTCTCTCGTCTCCTAAAACCAACTTATTCTGCTTAAATGATGCCAAGTCACATTTATTTACTGCTACGATATGAGGGCTATTAGTAATATCAATTAAAATCTCTATATCTTCTGGCATCAGTGGCTGCGAACCATCAATAACAACAATAACCAAATCAGCATCAGCAATAATGCGTCTGGTTCGCTCTACGCCCAAACTTTCAATTATGTCTTTGGAAACACGAAGGCCTGCTGTATCCGTAAGTAGAACTG
>VBJK01000222.1 GCA_005879655.1 Chloroflexota bacterium
TCGTAAGATATGGCCAAATCGGCCTATTGGATGCCTAGTAAGTCTTGGTACAGGATTGGAAGACGCTATACAGTTGGGAGGCAAAAAGAGAAGTTTTGCAAAATCTTTGATGAAGAAAGGGTCAGTGATTGACCTGAGCGTGCCATATCCGTGCCATGTGCCTGGCACGCCCAGGCACAGGCACGCCCAGGCACGCCCGTCACGTGATTGGGCGTGCCCGTGCCTATGCTCAGAGGGCCTTGGGCGTGCCTGGGCGTGCCTCCGAAGTTTTGGAGTTTTACTGGGCGTGCCCGTGCCGTGCCCCGTGCCTGGAGTCTCAGGCACGGGGCGGCCCAAGGAGGCACGGTTATTTTTAGATATAGGCTCATTATTGTTCGCTCAATATGTTCTCCAATGATTTCATTCATTGATTGCTAGATCGGTACATTATCCCGTAGTCCATTTCTGTACGTCTATCCGTTTTCGTTCAACAGAATTTCCGTATTTACCATTCACGAAAGCTTTCCTTCCTCATTCTCACTTTAACACGTCATGTCTGAACCAACGTTTGGCCCCTGCTTCGATAACGAGATGGATGATATCGTTCCCGATGACTCCATTTCGAGAGGTGGCATTGCCAGTACTCAAGCGGGTGACCATCAAGATGACAAGGTTTCCTCCGTAGCAGCACGTACGGCCAAGACCGCAAAGTCTGATCAACCACCTTCGAGATCAGCCTTGATTTTTGTGAAGGATGACAAATACGAAAGCAATGTGGACTATTTGAAAGGCCTTATGGGGGTATTCCAAGCACTCTTATGAGGCTAACAAAAGAAACCATTCAATTGGGTCGCAAAGGAGAGGCGGAATAAAAGAGGGGTGACACAATCGGAAACATGGAATGCTTACGATGAAGCCTTTGATCCCACTACTCTCCTAGTTTGGGTTGCGTGTAAAGAATGCGGCCATTTATACATACATCCACGATTTGAAGGGCAAGGTACTGGCACAATTTTGAAGCATAAAAGGACGCATGAACGGGATAGAGAGAGAGCAGCTCAAATTAATGAAACGACTCCTGATATCAGAACAATGATTCAAGGTGGACAGCCAAAAGCAAGGATGACGCAAGATGACTACGACGTGAAGTGCCTCAATGCTATGGTAGCATGTAACTGGTCATTTCAACAGTTCAGTATTGGGCCCTTTCGAGAGTTGTTGGATACAGGCCATGGATTTGAAGTTCCTACTCCGAAAATCATGAAGGCACGGTTGAAAAAGTACACGAAGCTTGCTCAAAATGAGATCAAGAAACGGCTCGGAAATAATGACTCTCGAATTAGTTTGGCTTTGGATTGTTGGTCAAGTTCAAATCGGCTTGAGTTCATGGGTATATAACCCTTCGTTACCCGTAGCCTGTCATCCACTTTGTGCTAGTCATTGAAGATTTATATCAGGCTATAACGTACGATATTTTATTGTGCTATGTAGCTTGCTGCTTGATAACATGCTTTTATTACTTGCTCAGAACGGATTGTCAGGCTACTTTCTAACTTTGTTCAGTTATTGATTGTAGCAATTACAAGTCATTATATCGACGAGAACTTTGTGCTTCAAGAAGATCTTCTTGATTTTACGGAGGTTGACTGGAGTCATAATGGTATTAATCTCTCGGAACATATACATGAAGTTCTTTTCAAGTATAATATTTGCGATAAATTATTTTGCATCACCACGGATAATGCAAGCAACAATGATACTACCTGCGAGGAATTATCTGACCGACTATATGAGGCTCACTCTATTAACTGGAACTGGGAGGAAAATCATATCGGATGTCTTGCACATGTTCTCAATCTTTCCGTTCAAGCATTTTTGAAAAACATCAAAGTAACAGAAATGTCAGAGGCTGAACGTTTTGCTCTTTCGAGTGCGACTTCAGCACAAGTCTCCCATGCTCTCCCTTCATCAGCAACAAAACCTCGCAAACATATAATACCCAAGACTCAACCCACTGCTACAAACTTACCCAACTCAATCGATCTCAACGACCTCGACTTTGCTACCACAATTAAGAAGTTGCGAAAGATTTCCGCCGCCATTAACTGGCCTCGTAGTCGGACTCGAGACTTTTGGTTGTTTGCTGACGCCAAAGGCCTCAAACTCATGAAAGCTATAAACGATAACGATACAAGATGGAGCGGTACATGCAATATGATCAAACGCGCAGTATATCTCCGGCCCGCAATTGATCCATGGATTGTGACAAGAGAGGAATTACGGGAATTCGCTCTTTCAGATCGAGAGTGGGAATTGGCAGAGTTTTTACTGAGATTTTTGGAGCCATTTCGGCGTGCAACTACGATAATTCAAACTACAGAGCGACCGACTTTGCACAAGACATTCGTTATGTACGAGAAGCTATTCAACAATCTTGAGAACGTTAAAGCCATCTTCGAAAAAATGAAAGTTGTTCCTGAATGGTTTGAGGAAGTCCGGGCTGCCATCGATACGATGTGGATGAAGATCAAAGATCATTATACCAAGACTAAGAATCCATCTGCGTATGTCGATGCCAACATTCTACATCCTGGAAAGAAACTTCATCTTTTCAAAAAGAAAGATAGTTCATTCGCTGAGGTACCCAATCAGGCTCAAATATATGAAAAAGCGGCACGGAGACGATTCGATAAACTATACAACAATTCTATACCGACTAAATCAACTGTCGAGCCTTTAAATCCTCTTAAACGCAAGAGAGGGATGGACTTCGATGACGATTCTGATGATTCCTCAGACAACGATGATCTACTCAATGAATACAATGAATTCGACCATTACATCCGACTTAAAAGGGATAAAAGCGTGAAGGATGCGTTGATTTGGTGGAGACAAAATTATGGAATGTTTCCAAAAACGGGAAAGTGGTATCGAGATGTTGGTGCTGTACCAGCTTCTTCGGCTGGAGTTGAACGGGAGTTCAGCATGGCAGGAGATGTTGCCACCAAGAAACGCAATCGTTTGACTGGAAAGACAATTTCCGACATAATGCAGTACAAACGTTGGTGTGCACGACGTCGTGGAGAACATATTACGGAGGAGCCTCGAGAGATACCTGAGGAGTACAATGACCAGGATAGTGATGTGGAGAGTGAGTTTGACGAGAGGAACATTGAACTCGAAGAATGGCTTGACGAATGGATTGAGAAAAAAGATGTCGGAGAGGCGGCATGTGAGTTGTTTAGCAATGAAGCATGATACGATTACTGTCAGGCCACATTCTTTT
>VBJK01000156.1 GCA_005879655.1 Chloroflexota bacterium
AACAAACAAAGTATGTCCATCCAAGTAACTGAGAAACAAATTCCCATAAAGACGTCATTTGAAAAATCAGTTCTCAAAGCCCACGAAGGCCACCTACAGTCCCGATGATAGAATCATTTGTCGGTTCGATGAAGAGGGATTGGACTAGCCTCGACACCCAGGCTGGATGACTAAGCCGCCCCGCAGGGGCTGTCGTCAGACAGCCTGGGAACTCCAGGTTCAATTTTTGAATTGAGATTTTTAAATCGCGTTTTTCCACAATTTTGACCCCACCATCTTATTCTACACACCAAGCGCAGATGTTTGACATCAACAGCACATCAGAGCGACGAAAATTGACCGAGATCTGAATTCACGTCGGCTATGGTCGCGCTTAAGCTGAAATTGCAGGCGATTTTAATCTAGACTGACAGGCCAGCCACCTCCAACCCTCATCATCGCTTTTCGCTTCTTTTTGTCCTACTATCAGATTGCGCTATGTCTGCAGCAAAATCTACTGGAAAGTTCAAAGCCCTTACAGGGAAGAGGAAGTCTATTACCGACAATGGCCCCAACAAGCGTCAGAAAGGGGACACACCTGACGCGATCCCAAACATCATCACTACCCCGTCGCGTCCTAAAAATGGGGCGGGTACCGTACCGCGCAAAAATCTCCTTCTCAAGCTTAACGGTCCCATTCCCAAGGTCCCTGAAAACGCGTATATCAATCCCAACGCCTGGAAACTCTTTGGACAAGTCAAAGTACATTCTGCTCCTGTTACAGCTAATGGCATTAGTCTTTCCAGGATTTTTATTATGCAACGCGCGTTTTCTGGCTTAGTTATTCCGCGTGGGATCGTCTGGGTACAAGGGATAATGCCAACAAGTTGTTGGAGAAGTTGGGTAAGGAATTCAATCAAAATTGGACAGGGGAGAACAGCGACCCGAGGTATATCCAGCTCTTCACACGTGTATGGGACGTTATTTACGACCACTTCGTCCAAACCATCAAGCGTCATGCGGACGCATACCTAAAATCTCCCGCCGGAATCAAATTTGATGAACATTATATCAAGGAGAAGAAGAAGAAACACGCGACTGTGGAATTGAATTCTGCCACATTGCGCAACTTTGAGGGCGCGAAGGGAATTGAGTGGGGTGCTGTCGAGATCTGTGAATTTTGGTCTCCTATCTGTCAAGTAGCTGAAGCTGGCGAACTTGAAACTTCAGTAAATCTTTCAACAATCAATCATGCTAACCTAGATTGACGGTCATACAGGCAATGTGCAATGGCCATCCTTTGACATTGATATCCTTCGCAACGACCAGCAGGCAAGCTGGTTCCAAAGGCTTTCGGAAGTCGCAACCACCCTCGTCTGTCAGTGGATTCTTATCATCTGGCAGATGAAACTTCCTGGTCCTTCAATGGAAGCGAATGACGGGACCCTTCGCTCCTTGCTCCTCTATGTTCCTACTCCCGTCATCCGTGGAAATGAATATCGTCCTTTCGAAATCGAAGATATGTCGCTTGACGACTGGGCCGGCGCATTCAAAAGCATCGATGATGATCCCAATTCCGCCATCCCTTCCCTTCGCATGACGCAACTCTGGGAGATTGTGGACGCTATGGAAGGACAAGTCGAAGACAGACCATCGCTGGCGGAAAACAATGTCGCGCAGGCTCTCCAGGCATCGCAGTCTGTCGATAGAGCGTCCTCAGAACGTCTTCAAACAGCGATCGAGACTTTCCCTTCTTCCCCATTGCTTGCCAGTGCGGGCGGGGAGAATGCTACAATAACCAAAGGCCCCTTGAACATTAATCTTGATTTCGGGTCGGCACCTATGTACACTCCTACGCTCTCCCCTACGGAACTTGCTCTTGTCTTGGGGAATACAACGACTAAAGTCGCTATTGTACTCGCGCTGGCGAAAGAGGAGATTCGTGCGTGGGATTTGATGGCTGCGGAATGCGCAGAGAGGGTGGCTCAGTGGACCGCGGAAACGCATGCGCTCGAACGTCAATACACGCTGCTCCAGCAATGCCACAACACTAGCTTCAGCTTCCACCAAAACACGATGGAGCCACTCGTCAACAAAGCGGATCACTTACAAACAACAATCGACGCCGCGAAGCAAAATAAGAGTGTCGCCCGGTTCCTCGACCGCAAAATAAAGTGGGGAACTCCTACCCCAATATCCCCCATCGCACCATCTTCGTTCCATAGCGCGGCCGCATCGGCGAACAAACTTCCATTTCCCAGTCCAGTCAATAGTTCTCAACCGCCTAACTGTGAGCAACATTTCAGGAATCCCTCACCCCCGGTCTCTGGATTCCAACTACAGAGTATAATTGACAATGCCAGACGGGAGCCAGTCATGCGCAGCGTAATCAATCCGACACAGTTTCTCCAAGCGCCGGTCTCCATGAAGATAAAGGACGATTCACCCAAGGAACAGGATGATGAGATGAAAGATGTTCAGGAGAAAGATAATGATGATGAAGAATTTGATGATGAAGAATTTGATGATGAAGATGATGGTATGGGTGGTGAGGAACCTGAATAAATGGCTTCCGGATAGATGAAGTGGTGAATGTGGAGTGGTGTGAGTTAGTGATTTTGGTATTATCGTTAGGTTATTAGTATGATTAGTTATTCGCATTATCTAGTTATGTATACATTGTGGTGACGAGAACTGTTATGGTTTTTGAAGCGAAAAGGAATGTATTTTCGGCGGGCCTATAAACTAAATAAAACCAAACAACTATGAAATTTCGGGAGCCTAAAGCCGGGAGGTGATATGTCCCGCCGGCCTAGTCACCTCATCATCGCAGCCCGGTCACTACACATAATTCTCTAGCGCATGGCGTTCTTCAGCGCTCCATGACAACGTCAACCCTCATCATCAATGACATCACCCCATGCCTCTGGGTCATAAACCTCCCTATCCATATCTTGTGAGTCCGAATCAGTTCCCTCATCAGCGTCATCCTCTTCATCATACCAACCGTCCTTCAATTTATCGAGCGGTCCAATGGCTGCCAGTTTCGCCATACCTTTCATGAGAAGATCGGGTGCAGGAGATTGCGTCTCTCCCTCCATGGTATCCTGAGTAATGCCGGGAAGTATTCCAGATTGGAGAATATTGTCTGCAATGAGCTGGATGTCCCGCCACGAATCCACTTTCGAAGAATGAAAATCGAATATATTAGCATCCGTCTCATCCGCAACCTTTCGCCTTGCATCCCACATCAAGGTAATCAAAAGCGACAGTGTGTTCCGTAGATGAGAGTCAGTGGCGGGGGTAACATTGTTGGCGATCATCTCTTTTACTTCCCTAACAATATATTCATTAAACTCATCCAGCGCCACGAAGCTATTCTCCTTCCCTGACGTGGTGACTAGGCATGTCTCCATCCAATATCTCCGCAAATCTTCAGACCAGAGTCGCCGCAGACAAACCAATAGACGAAGAGTTTCCGATGCATAGTTGAAACATCCCGAGTCCTGAAACCAGACCGTGAAAAACGAGATACAGTTGACCGCTCGGCCACTGTCCCCCTGCCGCATCGCTTGGCCGAAAATACGGACAATCAGAGCCTGCTGCACGAATAACAGCATGTTCTCTAAGTCGAGATTGCGGTCCGCAATGTCCGCTAGTCGCATGTTGGAAACGGCCTCGAAATCCGATAAACCAGATTGCAGGGAACGAAGCGCTTCTGTAATTTCATCGATGGATTTCGTGTTTATATTCTGCGCCAAGATATCCACCGATTGACAGTTCTGAAACAAGCGATTACATATGATCGCGAGCAGACAGTCATCCAAGATCGTTTCGAGAAAGTCCACGCATAGACTATGATCTTTCACAAGTGTTGATCGCAGTTTGTCCCCATCGCGTCTCAACACATTGATTCATCTGTCGAGTGACCATCTAGCAGATTTGCCTGGCATGAGATGGCTATTGAAAACCAATTTGACTACAGCCACGTGTAGATGGAAGAGTCCGGCCGATGTCTGTACATATTTATGACGACTTGTGAGTGCGGCTTCTCCCAGGCGATATTGAGCTTCCCTTTTCTCGTGAGTTACTATCTCCAAGGGAAATATACCGAACATTGCGCACAGTCATAAAGTCCCCGTGAACCATCAAAAGGTTCTTGATTGCACGTTCATCCGACAAACCAACATCGCTTTGGATATAGTCAAGGATCTTGATGACTTCATTGATGACACCTTCATTCTGGTCGTATGTAGGCAATGGAAGGAACTCAGGCAAATCTGCTCGGTTGATTTGAAATAATTCTCGCAAAGGAAATTTGATGGAAGAAAATCTTGCTTTGTTCGGTGCTTCAGATCGTTCAAGACAACTTGTAAAGACTTGACTGAGGTGTGAGAGAAAAGCTTCACCCATGTCACATTCGTCTTGCGGCGACGGGATGACATCGGCTAAGGCGAGGGTCCGTATCGCATTAGAGTTGAAGTCCGCTTGGGTATGCATTTTGTGTTGGCGCGAGGGTGGTGGGATCAAAACGAAGCCCACCGTGAAATTGAGAAAAAAGTTGCAGTGTAGGATTCGTTGGTCGCGTACCTTATTGTACTTGGTGAGGTTATCGAAAACGAGCAGGAAAGCCTCATCTCCCTTTCCCAGAGACCGCAGACGACTACGAGCTTCATTGGCTGCGCGCTTCAGGAAATTTCGCAAGGTATTAGAGCTAACGCACATATTGACATGATTGACAACAGTTTGGACGCGACGTGGGACTTTCGAAGCAAAAAGGAAAAGTGAAAACATTCCTTGAACGAAATTAGTGTGACGGTTTCGAAGATTCGCGAGCAGAGAAAACACAATTACAACCACACGTTGTTGTTTGCGGGAAGTGAGGGATTGGTTGTCCTGAAGCTCGGAGTCTGGCGAGGGTTCGTTTTCTTGAAGTTTGATGCCAGCAAGTGCATGAATCAATCGAAGCAGATTAGGCGCCTGCTTGAGCATCTCTGTATGGATCCCCAGAAAACTGAACTCAGTGAAATAGTCCAAGTCCCAGTCTTGCAGAGACTTGTTCATAATATCGAGTTTCCGCAACGCTTCAAATTCACTGAGATATATTTTTTCGACCTGCGCCGGAATATCGAGTCTGTGCTGGCCATTGGTTTCGAGTACATCGCGATCGAAAAGGAGTGCGATCAATCGCTCGTGGCATCCAGCAACACTGAATTCTTGCAAACGTTCGCGTGTATAATCGTCGACTTCATATTGCTCAGCATCAGCCAGGGCAGCGTCTTGTAGTGACATGAATCCCAGGCGTTGCGCGGTATTGGTGATAAAGTGCAGTCGCTCAGAGAGGCAATCTGGGTCGAATTGGCCGTATTGACTTGTTGCGTCTACTGCAAATAGATCGCCAAAGGTATCCGGACAATAGTCAATGTCTTTCCTACTACTCCGCTGAGAACGGTTTTGCATGTCGGTGCGCTAGGGAGCAGTATATGGTGCGCGGAGTGTTTGTTTTGAGAATAACGCGTGTACTTTAAATGAGCGCGCTTAGATAGCCGACCCAATTTGTGTGGGCCAAAAATTAGCCGACGGCCTGTGCACTCAAATTTGCGTGCGCACAAAAGTTCGCCGACGGCCTGTGCGCCCACCCAATAATTACAATAACAACAACACCGATGCGCTCGCTAGTGTAATGCCTGTACCATCTAAATTCGCAGCTTTGTCTTTGATCAATTGGGATTATGGAGATGTGGTGGAGTTTACGGCACGCGCCAGAGGAGTGTTGGCTGAGTCTTATAACATTCTCGATATGAGAGCGAGAGATTGGCAAGCGGCTGCGATTAACAGTATCGTCAATGGATTTGATTTATTCGTGAGAGCCGGTACTGGATGCGGAAAGAGTCTCATATATCTGGCGATGATTGCGGCGAAGATAGATGGGATTGTTCTTGTTATTGCTCCCTTGAAGAGCTTGATCAATGATCAGGTTTTCCCCAAATAATGTCGGCGACTAATCGAGTGTAGGTTCAGAAACTACGCGATAAGAATATCCCCGCAGTTGCACTGACCCAGGAAAATCTGAAAGACGATCTGCAAATTTGGCAAAAGGTTGACCACGGCGATTATCGGGTCGTTTACGCTAGCCCTGAAATACTCCTCAACAAGCGGTCACATTTCTTCACCCATACGATGAAGCATCCTACGCCATTCCGGGACAAGCTAACATTGATCGCACTTGATGAGGCACATACAATATGGAGCTACAAGGGCTTCCGCAAGGAATTCAGTGAGGTTCATCAACTTCGTATCGCCTTTCCAAAAGTTCCTTTCGCCGCATTCTCCGCTACATTCCCTCCCCACATTGTCTCCTATGTTCAACAAACTTTGCGTCTCAAATTGCCAACCAAAATCATCACTTATAATGGAAGGCGTACGAATATCAACATCCTTGTCGCTGAGCAACCCAGTCGCAAAACATTTGAGCCGCTTCTCGATCTCATTCCAGCAAAAATCAATGCAATCGAAGAGATTCCAAAGACATTCGTGTTTGTGGATTCTGTGAAGACTGCTCGACGTATAGCAATAGCACTTCGCCGGAAATTCCGAAAGAAGAGGACTAAGTTCGACATGTATAAGGTTATCCGTTGCTACTATTCCTGCATTGACGAGCCAACAAAAGATGCAACGCACCGATTTGTCAAAAACGGGGACACCAGAATAGTCATATGCACCGATTCACTGTCGTTGGGAGTCGACTTTCCTGACATTGAGAAGGTCATTCAATGGGGAGTTGATGACAAGCTGGATCTTGATACACTGGTTCAACGTATTGGAAGGGCGGCACGCAATCAAGAACTGCAAGGAGTGGGTCTCATCTACGCACACATTGATCTTCTGGAACCCGTTTCAAAAGCTGTGGCGAATGCAAATGCACCTGAGTCTCCACCTTTACCAACGTCGCAATCATCGACTGTGATAAGTGAGCTCGGTCTTGTAGAGCCCTTTCCATATCAGAAATATCAACAGGAGACCGATGGCATCATTCCATGTTATCAAGATCGTGAGCTTCCTGAGTTCATGCTGCCTGTTACACGAGAGACATTGACGCAGGCCGTGGAGTTTACAGACAAGATGTACAAAAGAGCTGAGAAAATCGAAAACATACTTAAGGAAGCCAGAGCTGAGCAAAACGCACCCAAAAAACAAGTTCCAGGAGTGGTGCGAACACGGAAGAAGCCGATTGACAAGATCGAACCTGCACTACTGTGGTTTCTTAACACCACTGGGTGCCGACAACGATGTATCCTCCACTATCTGAGATACCGAGACGTATTCACGGATCATCTACAGAAGTCTTGGTGTTGCGACAACTGTGCGATTCAGAAACAACTTCCGCTTGAGACGACGTCAACCGCAGGCGTGTTCCTGATTATGAGCGTGCGGGCGTCACCGCCCGAAAAATCTCGTGAGCCGCTAATAGCCTCTCCACAAGTTACACCAACTCGGCCTGTCGTCGTCAAGCGCATCTCATCGACGCTCCGGAAGAGACTCGAAAACTATCGAGCGGAAACATATTCGAAACTCCGAGAACGCGGAGTTCTCCCATCTTTTTTCCCTCTAGATCTTGTAATTCCAGACCCTGTACTCAACAAACTTGTTTCCAGAGTAGCGAATGTGCACACAGTCCAATCCATACGGGAAATTTTCGCACGAGCACGTTTTTCGGTTAACTCAAGCCTTTTGAGGGACAAAGAGGTTGAGGAGATTTTCAACTTGGTGAATTACACGATTGAGGAACATATTCACATGTTAGGTATACGCACCCTTACTTTTCAAACACCCTTTTAATGGGCGCTAGAGTCGGAATATGCCCAAAAGCGATCGAAAACACAGATATCCAACCGACAGACCTCTCAGACATCATCGGCTCCTACGACGAGTGTTGGCGACGGGGACTGTGCAACATCGCAGAGTCTTTCACCGACGACAGCTGGCGTCTCTACAGACGATGTGCGACGAAGCAACACATCAAACTTGAATCCTTCAACAACCATCAGCCAGTCTCAGGTCACTATCATGGAGATAGCTCTGAAGCCTAAGCAACATTCTGCAAAGGTTGCAGAGGATGTGGGAAGTGTGGGACCTTCATTGAGCCGAGTCGCCACCACCGAATCGAACTCGTGGAGCGGCAAAAAGACCACCAACAGCTCAGCGCATTCTTCTAAACCCCGTAATGAAAAGCGGAAAGCGGGAAGACAAATTGCAAACCCAGGAAAAGTCAAGCGACATCGTGAGGCACTTGCCGATGTTACAACAGTAACTCAGCCGACAATTGCTCCAAGTCAATACCTTCGAGGCGCAATGGTGGATATTGCAGCGGTCTCAAATGAGTCCAGAGTGCAAGGAAACAGACGTGTTGTGAAGGAGTCATGGAGGATACGGGATATGAAAAGTTGAAACGATGTAGTGGTGAGCGATGAGTGAAATAAGTGATGATTTCTTTTGCCATTGATTGATTAATTATATATGTTGTCGGATAGAGAATTAGCGTATATTTTAAGGTGAGATGATTAATATTGACTGTATGCTGGTATGTAACTCTTACGGCTTATTTACGAAATGTGCTAATTTCGGCTTAAAATTCACTAAGTCGTCAGCTCGGCTCGGCATTCTGGTAGCAGAAATAGATGGCGTCCGATTTTAATGAGCATGAGATGCTTCATAGCTCTTTTGGTCGTTTTTTTCTTAAACGGGGAATTCGGGATCAAAGCCGTCTTTTGGTGAAATATCCCGGTGATATCTGCTTAATTTTTAAATCTTCGTTTTTGAGGACTATTTTTTGTACAATGGATGACCTGGTTGCCTGCGACTGTATACCACTGCGCGCAATACCGACGAGTAAACTCGACTCGCATCAATCATCTGGCTTGCATTGAACAAACTGTCGATGCAAACGCAAACTTCAGTTATCGAGCAATCGAGCACGGCCTGAGCGAATGATCCCCGTCAAATTTTATGCATACGTTCAATTTTACAGTATTCATGCGTTTCGTGGATCTCCACAAATGCTCATGTATAGCAGTTATCGAAGAACCAAAGTCCATGATGGACTAGTTGAGGATTTGGGACCGCATATTGATGGATTTCAAGACATTACCGTTTTGAAGCATCTTTGTGCAAAAGTTACTGGTTATGATCGCAAGTATACTTTGTGGACGCACCAGAAGTCATGGAGGAACGTCTACGTAAAGCTTTGCGGTAGAAAGCTAAAGCCCTCGAATTTCTCTGAGAACAATAATGATGTCGAACTCACGAGTCTGTACGCCGTGTTGAGGAACTAATTAAGACCCTCGATTAGTCGTCATTGGTCAACGATTAGTCGTCAAAGATTAGTCGTCGTCGCTTAGTCGCCTTCCGCACAAAAGTGAATTCTCACTTTCCGGCAAAACCCACTTCACCATCTCCATGTCCTCCAAACACTCTTCCTCCCTTCACGCATAC
>VBJK01000223.1 GCA_005879655.1 Chloroflexota bacterium
GAACGACAACTCTTTGAGCTCTCCCCAGATGATCCAGCCCCTTTGCTCAAGCTTCAGAGGCAGATATTTGATCGAGAAGGACAGCCACTTGCCATACAATTTCTCACTATCAAAGCAGAACAGTATCGTTTACAATACTCTTTTTCCCTTGATCTGGGAGAGGAGACTAGCAGGTAAAGGGGGCGCTTTTCATAGAGGTGAGAGAGCCAGAAAATGGTCTTATGTGGTTCAGGCCAAGACCAATTGGGACTCCGACAATTAGACAAAATCATTTCTCCAGCTGGAGAGAGCTATCCGTCTCTTTCTTAACGATATTACTTCAGATGTGATAACGGGACTTTCTTGCCCAAAACAGTGAGGAAGAACTGGATAGCATGAAAATGAGGGAGATTCATCTCTTGCTGGATGCGTTGCTGAAGCAAGACACTCTGCTCAGCTCCAATGAGACCGATCTCGATCATGAGCGGAAGATACTTGCTCACCTGAAGATTGAAATCCCTCATCCACGCTTCATGGTATGGAGTACCATAGGCATAGTTGACCACATGAGGGAGACTGGCGCATTCTTGAAAACCTATGGCAGTGACCAGCGGCTCCAACTCACAGAACCAGCCTAAAAAGCGATGCGAGAATGAGGGAGAAGTCCCCAGATGTTTGTGAGCCTGCCAGCAAAGCTGGCTCCATTGTTCGTGCGCAGGGGCATTTGATTGTGCCAATTCATACTCAGTGATCCGAATGATACCGCCTGGTCGTAGCACGCGTTGGCATTCCTTGAGCAGAGAGTCCCACTCCTGCACTCGAACGAGCAGACTCACAAACTGCATACTCACCAGATCAAATGACGCATCATCGAAAGGAAGTTGCTTGGTATAGCTGGAAACAAGAAGTGCTGACGCGTCGGAGAGATGTTGTTCTTTGAACCTTTCTCTCGCTTGATAAACCATTGTTGCTCTTGTATCAATACCAGTCACCTCGATATGCTGATGCACATGAGCAAACTCTTGCATCCATACCCCAGGTCCACAAGCCACTTCTAGCACGGCTTTCATCTGTGAGAGGCGGATATTTGACACCCCTGGCACCAATCCTCTAAAACAGCGAATAAGAAGTGGAATTTTGTTCGTAAGGCGTGCAATTTCAACGACATCATCCCATGCTTGAATTTCAAAGGGCATAGCTATCTCCTCCTCGTTCATTGCATTACGCCATGCCATCGGCGCAAGGCGCATACTTCTGGTACTGGATGATGTCTGGAAAGAAGAGCATCCGCTGGCCTTCAAGGTTGGCGGTCCCAACTGCGCCCATGTTGTGACGACACGTTTTCCAGCACTTGCTAGTTCTCTTTCCCAAGTCGTTCTCACCTTGCGGGAACTAGATGAGCAATCGAGTCGAGAGTTGTTACGCACATTGGCACAAGAAAGCATTGAACCCTTCCCTGAGCAGACACGTGCGTTGATCACGACGCTCGGAGGTCTGCCACTTGCCTTGCAGTTAGCAGGCAACCATTTGCGAAGAGAGGGACGATACCTTCAACCACGACGTATTGCTGCCGCATTTGAACACCTCACCAACAGATCAGAACGCTTGCAGCTTGTTCAAGCATATGCGCCTCTGGACTCTCATCCAGCGTCGTCGCACGGTGGAGCATCTGTCTCGTTGCACTCGACTCTTGCCATTAGTGATCAGCATCTCAGCGACCCTGCACGCGCTGTCTTTTACGCTCTGGCCGCCTTGCCAGAAAAACCTGCCACGTTTTCAGAGGAGGCCGCTCTTGCGGTTGCTTGCTGCTCAAATGAGGCACTAGATGAACTCACTGATACAGGGATCTTAGAGCCAAGTAGCGGCGAGCGTTATAGCTTGCATCAAGTCATTGCTGATTATGCCCGTCTTCAATTCCAAGCACAACCAAGGGAGAGGCAGGCAGAAGTCTATCGGCGTTTGCTTGATTATTCCATCAGCTATGCTCTTTCTCACCAAGACGATCTTGATCTGATAGCACGGGAATGCTATCTCTACCGGAGAGCTTTAGACGAAGCTGATACATGGGGGTTTCACAGATCATTTGTTCTTCTTTCAGCAGCTCTTGCCACCTATATTCGGGTGTGTATGATTTATGCAGCTGAAAGCTATATGGCTCGTGCCATCGAACTTGCCAAGGAAATGGATGAGATCTATCCTCATCCGATCCATCTTTTACATGAGAGAACCCTTATGCGGTTGCACCAGGGCGACTGTGCTATGGCCTCGTCGCTGGCAGAAGCTGGATTGCGAGCTGCTAAAGAGGCTGGTGATACGAAAGCGCTCCAACTCTTTACAGACCTGCGAGGCATAGAAGAACTCCGTCTGACGAACCTGCCAAGTTCGCCGGACCCTTGTGGGGGAACTCCATTCGCTACTCGGACGACAAGAGAGCAGAATCCGCTGTGAAGAGAGGTAGGCACCGCAAAGTGGGCTGTGTCAAAAGTTCCATTTGTCTCACCTGATCAGAGACATGCAGACCAATGTTTTGATGAATGAGAGGAAAAAGATCTTTATGTCTCAACAGCAACAACAAGTTCAACAGCTTCAACAGATCTTCCACTCTTATCTCTTGCGTGGAGACACCGTGGCCACTTACCCGTGCCGAGCTAGACCAGTTTCAACGCTATGGCCTCCAAGAGACGAGTTTTGAGGACATTGTGCAAGCAGACAGAAGGTTTTTTCGTGTTTCATATAGATCAGCCAGAGCGACCACGTAGACACATGGTGTGGTTCTGTACAAATCATCAACAGATAGACATTTTAACGAAAAAAGAGAAAAATCATGCATTCAGAAGAGAAGAAAGCTCTTGCCCGAAGAGCACACGAAGCTATTAGCCACAAGGACCTGACACTACTGGATGATCATTCTGGTTATTGGGAGACCAAGCGGATTTTTCCTCTGCTCTTTGAGGCGTTTCCTGATCTGTCTTCGACCATAGAACAACAGACCACTGAGGGAGAGTGGGTCACTACCCGCTCGACACTGCGTGGCACGCACCTGGGGACATTTCTGGGAATAGCGCCCACAGGCAAAGCCATCCAGATCATGCATATCTCACTCGATCAAGTCGTTGATGGCAAGGTTGTAGAACATATGGGTGTCGCAGACTGGCTACGGGCACTCATCACCTTCTGTGTCCTCTCTGCACCAGATCTTGGTCCGAACGCTCAGTAAGACGAAATGTCCGTACGGATTGTCGATGACGAGCATGAAAAAAGATCGGTTCTAGTCCTCTCTGCCTACGCACATGCTGCTCTAGTTTGAGCAGCATGCCTGCACTGGGAGAAGCAGCCTGTGTGCCGGAGATAGCTCGCTTCAGCTAGAGATTTGCGCCTGATGCAAGAGTTCAGCCTCAATACTTTGACGAACTCTGTTCTCAATACTGCTGAGTGCCTGTAATGGCTCCGCCTCTGTGACAGCTCGTTTGTATTCGTCATTGACACGCTGGCGAAAAGCACTCAAAGAGGTCCTTTGCGTTTTCCAATCAGGCATGAGCGCAAGTTCAATCAAGGAACTGGCGTAGAAATCCTCGTCAAAGAAGGCTAAGCGTATCAGGTCGGCATATCTTTCCAGCAGGGTAAGCTTCTCCTCGCTGAAGAAATGAGCGACGTTGCAACAGACAAGGAGTGCACCTGCAATCTTGCCTTCGCGCAGAATCGGGGTCGCAGCTATGCTCTGCTCATGTTCCTTGCAA
>VBJK01000157.1 GCA_005879655.1 Chloroflexota bacterium
TCTCACGCCGCAGCTTCAAATATCGCTTGACTGTCGGTTCTGACACACTACAGGTAGACTGAAAAGCCCTGCAAAAAATGTTTTTGCTGTTGACAATCAGATTAGTATGTACTATAATTATTTCGTATTCGCTGACTCTCTCTGCCTTCATCTTGATATTGGTGAGAGTATCTTTCCCACACTTGGAGTAGAAATGCTTTACCAGACAAAGGGGGATCCCTGGAATTACCAACCGTCCGGCGAAACACGCTGGCAGCTTTTTTTCGAGCGCTTGGTGGATGATGGCCTCTGTCTGGCTTCCAAAAAGGACGCACTCCTCACTTGGCCCTCCCGCACGGCATTCAGGTTGCCATTAATCGAGAAACTCATTGCTACCGTCGGCAACAACCAGACACCTCACACAACATCGGTCTTACCAGACGGCGTACTCGTAACGGGACTGGGACACATTAAGTTCTCTCTCTCCCGTTGGGGAGAGACAAATGCTAAAGCATATTTCGGTGCCCGCTACGATGTAGGGGTGGAGGCATAATAATGATCGCACAGGCAATCAACAGCGCTGTTGACTTCCTACTGACTACACGCTCACCTGACGGATTTTGGCGCGACTTTTGGACTCCAGCAGGGATGAGTGATGCCTGGGTAACTGGCTACGTGGGTGTGGTGCTTGCTGCTTCACCATTGCAAAAAAGCTATACAGCGGCCATTGAGGCTTGGTCTCTCTTAGAATGTGAACGCCCCGCCGACGAGGGATGGGGGTATAGTCCCCTTGTGCCTGTAGATAGCGATTCAACTGCTTGGATTCTACAGCTCGCCGAGCGCCTGGGCCGAAGCGACGACGAGCGAGCGCAGAGAGCAAGAGACCTGCTAAAGCGTCATAGAATCGAAGGTGGCATCTCAACGTATGGTCAGGATCAGGCCAATGCCCTTCACCGTTTTTTTCACCTTTCCGACGAGGTTGACTTGAGTGCTTGGTTCCTCCCACACACCTGTGTGACTGCTGCCGTAGCCGGATTGAGCGGGTTCCGCGCAGATCTCACTGATTATCTTCTGAGGGAGCAACAAGATGACGGGAGTTGGACATGCTACTGGTGGTTCGAACCGGCTTATGCCACCGCTCTAGCCTCCAAGGCCCTGGCGGCTTGTGATGGGCCTCATGCGCTAAAGGCTATCGAGCGAGCCGTAGCCTGGGCACGATCTCGGATACAAACCCTCGGTGAGAAGCCCACGCCCTTTGAGCTTGCATGGCTCTTGCGCATCTTGTTGTCCGATGGCAAGCTTTCGGCTGAAGCTGGCCGCTGTCTTGAACTAATCTTGAGCTTGCAAGATGCAAAAGGGGCATGGCGTGGCTCGGCTCGCCTGCGCATTCCTCGACCAGATGAGCCTTATCCTGATCGAGTAGAGCAGTGGGCACGCTGGTTCGGAAAGACAGCAGAGCTTAAGACTGCCGAGGAT
Organism: Chloroflexota bacterium; assembly: GCA_005879655.1. The sequence continues at coordinate 1,456 of VBJK01000157.1, forward strand.
ACGCTTCGCCACACCTTCACCATCTGGAGTCTTGATCAATGGGGAATTTTTACAACAGCCACAGTTCTAGCCGCGTTACAGGAAGCAGTCAGTGTGTCATAACCTGTAAATAAAGGAGCGAGAGCTAATATAGCACAAATTACACATGAAAAAGTATGCAGACATATTATGGTTGAAGAATTGCAAAAAGAAATATGCGGATCTAACTTTGTGAGTGAGTCAGGTTCTGATGAGGCCTATTTTCCGCATCCCGAACGATTCGATATCAGGCGGTCTCCCAACCTTCATCTGACTTTCGGTCATGGGGTCCATTTCTGTGTTGGCCATGCCCTGGTCCGTTTAGAGGTTCGCATCGTTCTGGAGAGAATAGTCGCACGCTTCTCCGAGATTCGCTTGGATCTCTGAAAGTTCGTGCCTATGGGGCTTTTCCCCTTACTACCCTCGCATTCGTCTAGTGCTTGTAAAGAGAGAGTATAAGTAATATGAGCAAAAAACTATAGGAAGAGCTATCCAGGAATGTACTTGTCGGGGAAATGCACAAGGAAATATCCCGGTTTAGTGCGTCAGGTTCCGCGATTGAGAGGCGGGTGGCTTGGTTTCATCACATGCAGGAGACTCAACCCGTACGCTATCGCCCAGAGCATAATCTGTGGGAAGTGTTTCATTACAAAGATGTGCAGCAAGTGCTCTTAGATTATAGTACCTTTTCCGTAGATAACTGTCTGCCCGAAACCTTTCCGAGTGCATTGGGTAGGTCTGATCCACCTGAGCATCGCCAGCTCCGTAGTCTGGTCGCAAAAGCGTTCTCTCCAAGCCGTATAGAGGAGCTGACACCATGTCTAGTCAAGATTGTAGATGAAAAGTTAGAGCAAGCTTCCACGGCAGAAAAAATAAATCTCGTCAGTGCGTTGGCTCATCCACTACCAATACATGTCATTGCTCGACCTATGGCGTACTGCCCGCCATGATACGGTGTTTAAGGTTTATCGGTATTGCCTTACTAATGCAAAGCTCGCAGTACGCACACACACAAAATGTGGCGGGTACGATAGCCTATATGGCCCCAGAACAGATGCAGGCCCACCCACTTCCAGCTAGCGATCAATATGCGCTTGCTATTGTGGTCTACGAATGGCTCAGCGGTCAACGGCCCTTCCAGGGATCGTATACCGAAGTCGCGGTGAAGCGATGTACATATATGGGAAGCGGCAACCGGAAATCTTGTTTATCGCCAAACGACGTACGTTATCTTCGGTGCTGCATGGCCGCCCGATAATACACGTATTGTCACGGCTGGCTACAACAAAGTCGCACAAGTCTGGAAAATCCAATAGTGCATCCTTGACATGCGTTCCAATAGCCACTATTATGTGTTTCAGTTTCAAGCCCCGCCGAGAAAGGACATTGGCTCCCTCTGCCTCCTCAAAGGGGAAGTATACATACTAAATCCTAATGAGTCAATTAGAAATGCACTAGGCAATAATATAGATATGCAAAATCAAAAACAAAGTAGCCTCGCCATATATGTGGAGCGAGCACGTAAGATATTACAACATGAACAGCGCACACATTACCAGGACAAAGCCATCACATCGGGTGGCTTAGAATCCTTCGTGGCGCGCTGGTATGATGAAATTAGTACTATTTGCCAGCATGATGGTCTGGATCTTACCCCTATCCATCGTTTCACTGAATACCTGCAAGGTTATCACCGGCAGGACCCTATGCAGCGCGCGATGAATCTGCGCTCCGCCCTGGCGGTTCTCAACGAACTAGATGGCAAGGGACTACAACAGGCAACGTCTACAGAGCCAACGCCCCAAGCTCAGCCTGCTGTAACGCCTGCTGCTTCTCCCACCTTACCAGTACACCCTGCGGCCCCAGCGGATACCAATAGCACCGAACCGCCAGCATCGTCACAGTCGAACACAGCACAGCCTACCCACCACAAAGCTGCTCGCCCCTCAAGCACTGAAGCAGCAAGTTCACTACAACTGGATGCGGGCATGTCGCGTGGGCATACCTCTCTCATGCTACTAAGTGCCGATGCCACCGCTATCAAAGGGGTAGGCGCGACACTGGCCGAAAAGCTTCGTCGTGTGGGTGTGCGTACGGTACGCGACCTGCTCTTCTATTTTCCACGCGAGCACCGCGACTATAGCAAGCTCACAAAAATTGCCAAAGTTCCATTCGGTGAAGTTACCACGACAATGGGCATGATCTGGGAGGTGGAGACCAAACGCACGAACGGTGCACGTTCACGTACTATTGCTACTCTCACCGACGAGACCGGCAAGCTGAAAGTGACCTGGTTCAATCAAGCCTATCTACAAAAGCAGTTGCAAGCGGCAAAAAATTCTTACCTGGTTGTGACTGGCGTCAAGCAACGCTACGGCAACAATGTCGAGTTTTCTGTGCGTAGCCACGAATTGCCAGAGCAAGGCGATCTGCTCAATACAGGCCGCATTGTGCCCATCTATCCACTGACCGAGGGGCTACACGCCAAGACGCTACGCCGCATCATGAAGGAGGCCGTCGATCATTATGCAGCTATGATCCCTGAGCACCTCCCGCCCGCTATTCGTTCTGCGGGCAAGTTGATGCCCTTGCCAGATGCGCTTTACCAGATTCACTATCCTGAAAGCGAAGAGCAGCTGGCGGTAGCACGTCGCCGTCTCGCATTTGATGAGCTATTTTTGCTGCAACTGGGCATGCAAGAGCGGCGCAGCCGTTGGCAACTCGAAACGCCACAAGGCAACGCCTTCACGATCAATGCAGCAAAAGTTTTTGTCGATCCTCCAACAGCATTAGCCGAATTGATGCCATTGCCTGAAGCAGAGACGGTACAGACGCCAGGATCAACGCTCTGGTCAGTTATTGCTACAGATAAGTCATTAGAGGCAACAATGCCCTTCCGCTTTACCGATGCGCAACGGCGTGTCATCTGCGAGATATTTGATGATATAGCAAATAGTAAACCTATGTGTCGTCTACTACAAGGTGATGTAGGTGCCGGTAAAACAGCAGTAGCCGCTGCCACGCTCTTCATGGCGGTACTCAATGGCTACCAGGGCGCAATTATGGCCCCCACAGAACTGTTAGCCGAGCAGCACGCGCGCAGCATCAGCGCTATGCTAGAACCTTTTGGCATTCATTGCGTCCTGCTCACTGGCAGTCTCCGTCAACGCGAACGCCAAGCGGGTCGTGCGGCATTGGAGAGTGGCGAGGCGGCTATAGCGATTGGCACCCACGCGCTCATTCAGGACGATGTAGTTTTTCATAAACTGGGCCTGGTGATCGTTGACGAACAGCACCGCTTCGGCGTAGAGCAACGCGACATGCTACGTCAGAAAGGCTATCATCCCCACATGCTCGTGATGACGGCGACACCTATTCCACGCACCCTGGCCCTGACGCTGTATGGCGATCTGGATATCTCTGTCATTGACCAGTTGCCACCAGGACGCCAGAAAATTATTACGCGCTGGCGTACTGGTACACGACGTAATGAAGCCAATGCACTTATCATGCGTCAGGTGGCAGAAGGCCGTCAAGCGTTTGTCATCTGTCCGTTGATCGAGGAGTCCGAATCGCTCTCAGTCAAGGCTGCTACCACCGAATACGAGCGTCTACAGCGTGAAGTCTTCCCCAACCTTCGTCTGGGCTTGCTGCACGGTGCCATGAAGCCAGCTGAGAAAGATCAGACGATGCGCAGTTTCCGTGATCACGAACTCGATATCCTGGTAGCAACCTCTGTAATTGAAGTGGGCATCGATGTGCCTAATGCGACGGTGATGGTGATTGAGGATGCGGACCGCTTCGGCCTCTCACAATTACACCAGTTTCGTGGGCGCGTTGGACGTGGCAAGCACCAATCCTATTGTTACGTGCTCAGTGCTGATGCTGGCTTGCAGGCTCAGGAACGTCTGGGTGTCTTTCAAGATATTGATGATGGCTTCCGCCTGGCTGAAGAAGATCTGCGCTTGCGTGGTCCTGGCGACTTTATTGGCGTACGACAGAGTGGTATGCCAGAATTGCGCATCGCAGATCTGAACGATACGCCGCTGATCAATCTCTCACGAGAACTCGCCGCCCGTTTGTGGGAAAAAGATCCTTATCTGCGCTTGGCTGAGCATACGCCGTTGCGCGAGAAGATGCATCTTTTCTGGCAAAATTACATGGCACATTAATAATTTCAATCCCCTCAAAGGGTTAGGAAAGCACACAGGCTGAACAGGGGTGTCCCATCTCTAATGCTCTGCGTGGCAATGTGCAGATTAGTTTGAAGGCTCATCTTGAAAATGCGTGAGTGTGAGCATATTTCAGGATAGTATGACAAATTTGAGATATTAGAGAGGATCACATTCTCTAATAAGAGCCATATATGAAGCTATAAAGCTAATTTTCAAGCTTTACAGCTTCATATATGGCTCTTACTGAAAAGCACACCTAAGCCGTTCTGATTTCAACTAATAGATCAGGGTGGCGGTCAAGTACTTTAAGCAATTTCACAAGCGCCAATGGAGGCTTGGTCTTGCCGTTCTCGTATCGTGAGAAGGCATTAATGCCTCCCCCAAAGATCTCGGCTGCTTCTCTTTGGTCAAGACCTAGTTTTTTACGAACACTTACGATAAATTCTGGGTCAACAATCGATGCATTCACTTGTTTATTGAACTCTCGCATCAACGCGCTGGTCCGTACCGCTTCACTCTTCTCAAGCACGACCTCACCACAGGCAGGGCAAAAGTCGCCCGTCACAGCAGGAAGGATCGTCGATTCACCTTTATAAGTGTAGGGTATGTCGCGCGTATCATGCACTAGCTCAGCTCTAGCACAGATTAAGCATTTCATATTCTTAGCCCCTTGAAAGATACGATTAGAACTAGGTATTCATGATTCTTTCCAAGAATTCAGCAAGTGTCGGTAGTGCTCTATCATCCTTTGATGATAGGCGTGTTCTTGCGAGGGTCCCTGATGGTAGAGTCGCTCATGATAGAGTAGCGAGGCCCTGGCTCCCGCAATTGCTTTAGGAGAGACGCTTGTATGATGGACGCACTCTGGTGCTACGGGTTGCCAGACGGGATCGCAACGCCAATTGATGTAAGGGCAGTTGCGGCACCTGTTCGCACAGCAATAGCCGCGTCGGGTGAGGAAGCCTCTCGTTGCAATGTAGAGACCCTCTGCTGTGATCTGCCAGTCATCTTCTTCTTCATGAATTGGCATAGCGATCCTTTTCTTCATCAGCGAAGTTGTCAATCTCATGTATGCATGGATGTCTCGTATTATACTCTGTCAACTAGGCGATGTGAAAGAGAGAATGGTCCAGAAGAGCCAACGCACCGAAAGAGAGATATACTAGTAGTGGCTCAGAAAAGCGAGCTATCCCGTTTAAAGCCGCAGTAAATAGAAAGAAGTTATGTATGTCTATTCGTCCTGCACTGCTCTCGGATCATCACGCTGTGGCCCGTTTAATTCAGGCTGCATTAGATACCATCACCAGTAATTTTTCGGGTGAAGAGGATAGGGAAGATAATCCAGCCAGGTACCTCTGGCTTGAAAACTTATTTCAGCAAACGGGCAATCGTTTTAGTTATCAACAGATCTTGGTCAAAGAAGTAGAGCATCAGGTGGTTGGTGCCATTCTGACCTATCATGGTAGCGAGATCGAAGCATTGGATCGTCCCCTTAATGAGCGCTTGCGCCGCTTGCGCCATGATCCAACCATAACCCTGGAACGAGAAGCAGAACTCGATGAGTTTTATATTGATGCTCTTGCCGTCTCACCAGCATTTTCAGGACGTGGCTATGGCACAGCATTAATTCGGGCCGCCGAGCAGCAGGCACAGGAACGCCACTATCCCAAAATTGCGCTCAATGTCGATGAGCATAACCAACATGCTTATCAGCTTTACCAACGGCTTGGTTATCAGACTGATAAGCTGCGGGTGCTGTATGGGGAAAAGTTTTTTCATATGGTGAAGTATTTGTAGCGCTTCAGGTATGTTAGTTTTCCAAACAAAAATGCCTGATCGCCTGCAACAACAGCAGCACTGGAGCATCTGGAACTACCGCCCGTATCGTGTTGAGCCAGTAGTCTAATCGGCTTGACTCTCCCCCAGAACATGCATTCCAGACCAGGAGATATAATGAGCGTTTGGTGAGAAAGAACTGGTGCGTTGCCTGGGAAACTTGCTGTCCCCCAACGTCCCAGGCATTGAGATGGTATACTGTTATACTAGTATGAGAACATGTTTTTTGCTAAAAAGCCTTAGGAAGGAGGGAGTATGCACATCATAGGCGTTGATACTGGTGGCTCTTACACTCGGATTTGGAATGGTATTCAACCCGTGCGAAAAATGGTAACTCCGCATCACTATCCGCAGTATTTACAAATGCTCTCTACTGCACTGAAAGAATATGAGCCAATTCAAACATTAGTAATCGCACTTCCTGCTGTCATAGCACACCACTGCGTCGTGAAGGCTCCTAATCTAGGTGACGGCTGGAATAACCAGAATATCGAAGCAGATATTCGCAAATTGCTTATGGTGAAAGGACATGTTCATATCTGTCAGGACACTGAGGCCGCAGGATATGCCGTCCAGATGCAAGAGCTTGACCTAGATCCGACAATGATTGTGACACTCTCTACCGGAGTGGGTGGTGCACTAGTGAATAAGCGGCAGGTGCTCCCTTTCTGTGTAGCTGTGGTCAGTCAGGCTGTGTAGAAGCGGATCTCTCAGGAACCAGTATCTTGAAACAGACAGGTATACGGGCAGAGCATATACAAGATCCACAGTTTTGGACGAACTATGGCCGTATGGTAGGCCAATTTTTACTAGTCCTTACCACGCTCCTCTCGCTCAAACAGATTTTGCTCTTCGGAGGTGTCAGCAATAGTGCTTCACGATTTCTTCCTCAGACAAGAGAGTATATCGTCAGTCGCCTAAAGAATATACCCGTACCCAAAATACTCCTCTCCCAGTTTGGCGAATATACTGGTGTAAAAGGTGCCTATTACTTTGCTGGTGCAGAGACGAAGAAAACCACTCATCATCTTAGTAGCACAAAAGTTGATCAGTCCTATAACCCTACACACAGCCCTTTCTCCTAAATAGTATTCAGAACAAGCGCATAATGAGTTCATACTCTCTCCTGAACATACGAGCGAAGAGCTACGGATGATATCCTCGATTGCGAACGGTCTCCCAAGTGAGCAGGTGTGGCATAATGAGGTTAGCCCTATATGGGTGATAGTGCGCCAAGCTTTGATTATTGAGTATATGCTCAAGTAGATCGACTACTTTTTTCCCTTGAAGATCGGTTTCAACCTCAACAGAGGCATATATATCTCCATCAAAGAGCGCCCGGTATATCTCTTTGAGACCATCAAAGCCAATAATGATTGGACGGTCAACGCTCCTTTTACCCATACTTTGTTCATGCTGGCGATAGGCTTCAACAACTCCTAAGGCAAGCTTGTCATTACAACAAAACACTCCCTGGACGCTCTGCCCCAATTGTAAAAGGTTTCGTATCTGGTTGGCAGCTTCGTAGCTGTTCCAAGCAGTCTCATAACAATGGGTAATAACGATATCACGAGGCTCTTTGAAGATTTCATCGATAAAGGCTAGCTTTCGCTCCTGTGAAGGGCGCGAGTTCAAAGGGCCAGAGATGATGACGATATTCCCTTTTCCCTCCAAGGCTCTCATCATCGCCTTGGCCGCTAGTCTGCCGCCGAAATCAAAATCTACTCCGACATGCTGAGGGCAAGGTAAGTTTAGATAGGCAAACTCGTTGCTTTCAAATATATCATCGATCGTAATCAATTTGATACCTTTGCGCTGAGCTTCTATGGCAGTAGAAATCAGATCCGTATTATTGGGTGGAGGTATAAGAATGATCACATCGGGTACCTGCCTCACAGCATTTGCGAAGACAGTGAGTTGCTCGTTGTGATTCTCCTCTCTTGAATTGGTGATAATGTCTAATTTTATTTTCGGCAAGCGTGCTCTAACCTCAGAGGTAACAGAATCTGCCACCTCTTTACAATACCCACTACCAGCCTTCAGGATAAACGCAACTCTCTTTTCTACTGGCCTCTGTGTGAAGAATCCATCAACAAATTGCCATACCGCAGGGAGTACTACACCAACAATAGTCAGCACTAACTGGACGGAATTAAAAAAGAAGGAGATAAGAACAAACGCAAGCGTAAATGTGAGTAAAATCGTAATGCGCATAAAGGTTGCCTGCTTCAATAGCTTTCGTTTGAGGACATGATAGACAACAAGTCCTAACCAGATGACTCCAGTGAAGATGAGTATTCCTGTGGAGAGATAGTATGGCATACGTTTTCCCTCGCAATTCAATATAATGAAGAGGCTACTAGCCAATAAAAAACCGTTGAGACGTGAAGCATATTCCAGTTAGTTTAAACCAGAATATGCGAAAAATCGCAGAAGTCCTTTTCTAAAGAATTCATTATAAACTATTTTATCCGCTCTGAGTATGTCCTTTGACTCGATTAGCGTCTTTTTTCGTTACGATTAAGGCTCATGGCCGCATTTAGCGATGGAAACGGTTTTCCAAGTATAGGTACCGAAGTTTTATAGATCGATCAATAACCATTATTTATGAACTAGGCTATCCATAATTATTATGATATAATGTCATTATAAAAGTATACGGTGATATATTTACCTATCTTCAGTCTACTGTTGACGAAAGGAGCGTTCATGACCATCCAAGTAGGCGTAATTGGTTTGGGCATAGGGCAAAAACATCTTGCATCCCTTGCTCAGATTCCTGATGTCCGCATTGTTGCAGTTGCTGATCTTGTAGAATCTCACTTATTGTCAATTGCTAGCCTCTACAATACTCATCATTATATGCATTGGCAATGCTTGCTAGATCAAGAACTAGCTCTGGATGCGGTCGTCCTAGCAACCCCTTCACATGTGCGTATAGAGCCAATCAAAGCCATTTGCGAACGTAAGCTGGCACTATTTTGTGAGAAACCCCCTGCGGTTTGCCTCGATACAGCACACCAGATTGCTAAGTTGCTTACACAAGCAGGGATTATTAATGCGGTAGGCTTTCAGTATCGTTACTCGCTCTTCGCTGAACGATTAAGCCAATTGCTTCGAGAGCGTGGGGCACATTTTGCACGCATCCTCGTGGCAACTGGCTGGCCAACCTTTAACTGGATGCCTACGCCTCCCCAGCATCTATATAAAAAGGCCGCATCGGGAGGTCCACTGATAGAGCATGGTATTCATTTCCAGGATGTTCTGCGCTATATCACCAACGCTGAGCCAGTCTCAGTCCAAGCTATGGCCGAACTAGGTACACTTCAGCCTGTTGAGGGTCGTGATACAGAGGAGACAACACTTCTTCTTGCTCGTTATAGTTCAGGTCTACTAGCGACGCAGGTACATTGCTGGTCTCATGTGGGCGACGTGTCGCAACTTCAGGTCGTTGGCTATGATTTTGATCTCACTTGGCATTTTGCAGATATACATCATCTGGTAGGTATGATTGATCAACAGACTATCAATGAATGCGATAGAACCAATCCCTACCTTGAGGAAATGAAAACCTTCATCGCTGCTGTCCAACAACACAACCAGCGCCTAATTCGCTCAAGTTATATTGATGCTTGTCAGAGCATGGCAGTGTGTCAGGCAGCAACCGAGGCCATCGATAACAGTATTGCACATACAGTAGTTCCCTCGTTTCTGCTCTAGACTATACCAGTTTTCTTGGAGGGTATATGCAACGCGTAGAATTTGGCTGGTGGCTACCAGTTGGACCGCAGGAGTGGCTTTCTCGTCAAGAGTTTCTTGCTGGGATCTCTCATGGCTTAGCACTGATCGAGAGTTCGTTCAGTTCTTTCTGGTGTATCGATCATCTTCTCGATCCAACGCCCTTACTTGAAGGTTGGACTACGTTGATCTATCTAGCTTCAACCGCTCCTCATCTCTTCTTTGGCCACGCAGTGCTCTCCCAGTCTTTCCGCAATCCTGCACTGCTCGCTTTTATGGCTGCAACTGCTCAATATATGAGCGAGGGTCGCTTTATTCTAGGCCTAGGTGCTGGCTGGAAAGAGGAAGAGTATAGAGCGTTTAACTATCCCTTTCCCGGAGCAGGACAGCGCGTAGATGAGCTTGGAGAGGCACTCGCGATTATTCGCGCTCTCTGGTCCTACAAGTCTGCCTCTTTTTCTGGCCGTTTTCACCAGATTCAGGAAGCACATTGCGATCCTCATCCAGAACCGCTTCCGCCACTTATGCTAGGTGGCACAGGTCCGCGTATGCTGGATTTGGCAGCTAGATATGCAGACTGGTGGAACGCTTCCTGGTTTGACTTGGCACGCTATCGTCAGCAGATTCAAATCTGCGAACATGCCTGCGCTACGGTTCAGCGAAATCCGGCAACGCTACGTCGTACGCTGTTTAGCGAGTGCGTTTGTGGTCCAACCAACGAAGCTGTGCGGATCTTAAACGTTAAGGCGCTTCCGGCTCAGGGTAATTTTATTGGTACTCCCGATCAGATCATAGAGCAGATGAAGCCACTAGTGGAGCTTGGCGTTGATCTCTTCATTCTCAGTTGTGGTGGCTTTCCCAAGCTAACCACCCTTGAACTGCTCAGTACAGAGGTATTACCCAAGCTGAATCGTATACAGTAGTCTATGTTTAGCGTCGTAGATTGATAGTCGCTTTGGCAAAGCCTAAGGGTTTTCGTAGGCGTCCTGAAAAGCTCGTCCTATGTCCTCTAAGGGATAGTAATGGGTTAGGCATGGGCTCACCATAACAACTCTTGTCCCTGACCGGGCGAGCGCCTAGCCCAGCATCCGCCTCATCACATCCCCCATACGCCGAATCCCCTCCTCAATCTGCTGCTCTTCAGGATAGGCAAAGCTCAGACGGATATGGCGCTGCCCGCCACCATCGACATGGAACGGCTCACCAATAACAAAGGCAATACGCTCCTGCACCGCCTCCCGCAAGAGTGCACGCCCACGCAACTCGCCCGGCAGACGGCACCACAGATGGAACCCACCCATAGGATGATTGATCCGCATACCAGTAGGCCAGTGCTTATCAATAGCCTTGAGCATCACATCACGCTTATGATGATAGCGCTGACGCAACATCAGCAGATGCTCATCGAGCAGATCCCGCCGCAAGATCTCGGACACCGCCCACTGTCCCAACGGATTCGTGTTGAGGTCGAAGATCTGTTTGTGCAGCGAGAGCCGCTCAATAATAGGCTCAGGAGCCGCCAACCATGCCACACGTATACCTGGCGCAAGAATCTTTGAATAAGTTCCCAGGTAGAGCACATTGCCACGAGTGTCCATCGCCTTGAGCGGCGGGACCTCCTCGCCTTCAAAGTATAGCTCGCTATAGGGATCGTCTTCCAGAATAGGGATCTGATAGCGCTTGGAGAGCAAGAGCAGGCGACGACGGCGCTCAGGTGAGATAATAACACCTGTGGGATTCTGGAAGGTCGGCAAGGTGTAAATAAAACGTGGGCTACGCCGCGCTAGAATCGCTTCTAGCAAGTCCACACGAATCCCTTCACTGTCGATAGGCACACCGATGATATTTGCACCAAGCGCGCGGAAGGTCTGTATCGCCCCCACATAGGTAGGTATCTCAACCACCACTTCATCCCCAGGCGAGAGCAACAGGCGCGCAATCAGGCCAATACCTTGAGTAGAACCGGAGAGAATAAGCAACTGCTGTACATTAACGGCAATACCACGTTTTCTCATACGCTCAGCAATGGCGCGCCTTAAGCTCTGTAAGCCCTCTACAGGACAGTAACTTAGCGCATTCTGACGGCCAGGAATCAGTCCCTCATGCATGACGGTACGCAGTATGTCCACCGGCAGTAAGTCCTGGGCGGGCGTTCCTGCGGCAAAAGAGATAATCTCTTTGCGTTCTCCTAACGATGCCAGCTCGCTTAACACACGCGCATCGGCACCCAACGCCAGTTCCTCGCCGCTAGAGAGTCCAAGCAGCCAGGAAGGAGTATCCTGCTCAAAGGGTTCGTCTTCATAGGAGGCGAGGTGGTTGCGCTTTACTAATGTCCCGCGCCCAATATGCCCTTCGATCAACCCTTGACTGGCTAGCTCGTGATAGGCATTCATCACCGTTGTCCTGTTAATACCTAACTCTTGCGCCAGAGCACGTTCAGTAGGCAGGCGTGTCCCCTCTTTCAGTTCGCCAGCAAGAATTGCCTCGCGTAACCCCTGACAGATCTGCTGATAGAGTGGGATCTCATTGGAGCGGTCAAGCTGGACAAATGAACGAATGGATGTAGTGAAAAATGGGAATGGCTGGTTCTCCTGTTGGCTCTTCTCGCTGTAACTCATAGTCTCCTCCCGCTATTGGCTTATACCAATCTAAGTATATATGCCAGACAATGAGGAGTCAATGTATATCCAAAATCTGTGTTTTATCCCTACTTTCCTATTGATTTGGTAAAAAGACAGAATGGCTGTATCCTAATAGATAGAGGGCTGTTGTTCTGCTAAATGTGATCATCGGGCATGTGTAGAGGAAGGAGAACATTATGAAAGAAAAACAAGAGCAGCACCATCAGCCAGAGAGTGGCAAACTTGCAGCAACCCATCAGCCAAAAGAGACTGAGGGTACGAGAGAGACAAAAGACGCACAGAAGCTCGCACCGGGTATCCCTATTGTGCGGAGTAATACTCCACGACCATTCTCTGTAGCAACGCAGTCATCCCTCAGTGAACAAACACAACAAGAAAAGTTATGTGACAGCTCCGCAATTGTGTCTGCTTTTCCTGCCAAAGCACCACCCGCACCGCCAGTTCCTGAAGCAATGAAAGAGCTTGCGGTACACGAGGCAACCGTACACGGGACACCAGTTACACCAGCTCCGCAGAGTGGTGGAGGATCAGAGTTTGTCTGGCTGTTTGAGTATGGCTCGCAGATGGATACCAAGCTCCTCAATAGTCCCGAACATTTGAATGGAGCCGCTTTGCAGTACGGCCCGGTAGTGTTGAAGGGGTATAGCATCACGCTAGGCACCATCAGTAGGCCAGACGATGGTAGATATATCATTGCGACGATCGTATCAGACTGCGCACCAACTGCGGAGGTATGGGGGGTCCTCTATCGTATTCCTCAGCGGGTCACAGAGCGCTCAGGTGATGAGCCTTCGCTACTGAATATCGTCCATGGAGCAACGGCACCACTCCATCTGTTCAGACCAGTGCAGGCCATTGTTCACGATACATACCGTGACCGTGAGATCGAGTGTATCACATATGTCGTCACCAATGATATACAGCAACAGCTACAACCACTGCACGACCAGAGCACCGATGAGCTGCTCTTTATGCAGCGCTTGGCTGGTATCGCTAGAAAGCAGAGGCTACCAGAAATGTATGTACACAAAGCTTTTCCATCACCTGTTACGAATGAGGCTCCCACTGAAAACAGGAGTAATGAGCAGGTGGTACTTACACCTAGACAGCAGAACACAGAACCACTGCCCGTGCTCAGTGAGAAGGAGCTTTCTCCTCCAACGACTCAGCGCCAACAGATACCGGAGAGCTGGTTAATGATCTTTGCTATCTATCTCGTTTTTATGCTATTGATTGTATTGACATGCGCCATCTTGCAGGGAATGGGCATTGGTAGCGCTGTACTCAGCAACAACCTGACATTTTTGGGCGTCCCCTGGCTGGTCTTAATGTATGGTTTATTAGGAGGCTGCATCAGCAGTATTGTCACATTAGGGCGCTCTAGCATGATGAAGCAACCTGTCTTTATTATCATTACATGGTTTGCCCGTCCGTATATAGGAGCTATCCTTGCACTGCTGACGTATGTGTTACTGACGAGTGGTATCTTTGCGCCCATAGGAAACATGAATGAGCACCGAGGTCTATTTTTGTTCATTGGGGCGCTAGCGGGTTATTGTGAAGGTTGGATTTTTGTACGTAGGGAGTGAGCAGAGAGCAGGATGGGTCAGATGGTTAGAGAGGATGCGCCCGCAGGGTACCCACAAGGGATGCCCATAGGCATGCGCGTTAAGCGGGGGTCCAGGGGGCTTCGCCCCTGGCGGGGTTTGGGGTGTCCCCAAATACTTCCATTCTTCTCTTTTGCCGCAGGAGGCGGCAGGAGAAAGGGAGTGCAGAGGGCTTCCCTCTGCTTAACGCGCATGCCTATGGGCATCCCTTGTGGGTGCCCTGTGAACCCCTTATTTGTATGGTCTTGTCCCTTGTGGGTGCCCTGGGGGAGGCTGGTTCTCTGCTCACTCCCTTACGTTAGATTTCATAAGGGAAAATGGCACGCAGTAGCCGTTCTGGATCGTGGCGGGCAAGCGAATCATCCTCCAGATTGAGGTGTTCAATAACAACGTTTGGTACTAACTGGCTCAGACGCGTTTGATCAATTGCAACCGGTTCGCTACCTTCTTCTGCGTATTTCTTGAGGACATCAGGTGGCAAAGGACCATCGTTGATCACCACACGGTCAACCCGCGCCCCCAGATAGCGGTGAATCTCGTTCACAAAGTCCGATGCCTTGTAACCGTCTGTTTCTCCATGTTTGGTCATTATGTTACAGACATAGACCTTTTCGGCTTCGGCTTCACGTACGGCCCGCGCAATATCTCCCACCAGTAGATTGGGCACCAGACTGGTGTACAGATCGCCAGGACCGATGACGATCGTCTTCGCGCGGCGGATAGCACGTATGGCCTGCGGGCAGGCAGGCACATTCTCCGGCATCATACGCAGGCGTGTAATCGCCGGGACTGGCCCCGGATTTTTTTCGCCTCTAGTATCGATCTCAGTCTCGCTACAGACGATACTGCCATCTTCCATATCAGCGCAAATAGTGGTATGGGCAAGCGTAACTGGTAAGACATTACCTGCCGTATCAAGTAACTCCTGTGCGTCTTCTAGAGCGAGGAGCAGATCACCATTGTTAATATCCTGTAGCCCCTTCAGGATAAGATTCCCCAAGCTGTGTCCTGCAACACCGCCAGGTTGCTCTGCCTGACTTTCTTCAGTCCTTTCAAAGCGATGCATGAAGATTTCGCGCCAGAGTGCACCGTTGCGAGCCAGCGCCACCAACGACATTCGTAAATCTCCCAATGGCAACTGACGCCGGAACTCGTCCATCAGTCGCCTGGAACTGCCACCGCTATCCGACATGGCTACTACAGCAGTAATGTGGAACGGGTACTTCTTTAAGTGGGACAGCATCGAAAAGGTTCCTGATCCACCACCAATAGTCACCACACGACGACCTACAAAGTGATCTCCACTATAGAGGTGTCCTTGCACGATCTGTCTCTTACGGTGGGCTCCAGGTACTTCTTCCACGATATATTTCCTCTTCTTTCTTAGGGTATTTTATGTACCGGCTCTTTCTTTTTTTACCAAGAATAGTCTACCACGGCCTCGTGTAGTGCGCAAGAAAGAAAGGTCCTATCTTCTTGTGTAAAATCGTCATTTACGCTATACTCTGTGTAACGGAAATCTCCCAGCCACTTTGTGGGCGCGGTGGCTGGGGCGTAAGATTTCCGTTATGTTTTTTTTGAACTCATTTTTAGCAGATGTATATGCAAAGAGCACGTAAGAAAATTGTCGGGACAATCTTCTTACGTGCTCTTTGCTTCCCCACCCTGCAAGGCAACCACAAGGGATTGCCTCTACAATGGAACGAACGCACATCGCGGGCTAATCCGTCCATTGTAGGGGCAATCCCTTGTAGTTACCTTGCAGGGTAGACTTATTTTCCATGGCATCACCGTTTCTTGACCCAAGACTATGCATGTAGGATACAGTGTGTTATAATTGTAGACATCTTTTATAATTGCACATATCTTTATATGGAGGAACGCACTCGTGATACATGATACGGATACCCAGAAGTTGCTCTATCGGGCACGGTTACAATTGGAAGAAGGCCAGCATGAAGTGGCTCTGTCTGTGCTTCAGGACATCCGTACTGAAGATGAGGAGCAACAGCGGGAAGTAGCCTATCTGCGTGGATGGTGCTACATTCAATTTAAACGATGGGACGACGCCACACAAGTGCTCTCGGCCCTACTACCACCCGACACTGAGATTGGTACACAGGAAAGACAGGCGGAGCGTGAGAAATTAGTACTTTGTTTGCTCCACCTTGGTATTGCCGCTGTAAACCTTTCTCACTATGAAGACGCTTCTCTCCATTTTACTGCGTGTCTCAAAGTACTGCATGATCGTCGTGTTCATTTTCCTAGCGTACGCATTAAAGCACGTTATTCTCTGGGTATGACGTGCCTGATGCGCGGACTGTATAGCATCGCTATTCAACACTACGAAGAAGCTCTACGGTTGTGCCGACATTATCACGATGAGAGTGAACTGGCGAACATTTATCATGGTTTATGTAATGCCTATCGTTGTATAAGCGAGTACCCTAAGGCTTCTCTCGCTGGTCAGCAAGCGCTGCTGATCTATCGCAAGCGAGGTGAGCATGTCATGGAGGCGCGGGTACATAATCATCTGGGCCATGTCAGTTACCTGCTGAACGATTTTCGTGAGGCCGCAGATCATTATACTGAGTCTCTGGCGCTAGCAACGAGCTTCAACAGCAGTACGATGGTGATGTTGAATTGCGCAGACCTGGCTGACTTACGGCTGGCTGAAGGGCGACTGGAGGAGGCAAAACGTTATAGTAATCTTGCATTAAATAATATGGAGCGCGTGGATAATTTACATATGCGTGGTACTACGTATTATATCATAGGGAAAGTTACTCATGCCGAGGCTATGCAAGCTGAGGGAGCGCAACGGAACACAGGCATACGCGAGTATGGCAGATGTGTATGGCTTTAGTGCTCAGACCTTAGAAGAGCTAGGACGGGTTGAAGAAGCCATTGACTATTGGCGCACCGGCTATGAAATGCTCTCGCAAAAGCAGAGTCTAAATAGCCTGCGCTAGTAGGATACCCATAAAGGACGCTCCTACAATGGTACAAACGCGTATTATTGGTCTGTATGTACCATTGTAGGGTAATTCTTTGTTATTCCGGTTTGAGTCGTATTAGCATGATACCAAGCCACAGTAGCCAGAGTGCAAAGAGCAGGATGGCAGGAGTGGTTAATGCTGATTGTCCTGTGAAGGCTGCTACTGCGCTACCACTCAACAGTGCTGCAACTGCCAGCGCCAGATAAGCGAAGGCAACCCAGCTACCCGGCCATAATCTCATGCCACTTCTGGCAATGATTGCGCCAAAGAACAGCGTGGAGAGGGCAAGTAATCCAATACCAGCAGTGTTAGCGGTAATAGAGAATGTACTATTCAGCATGATAAAATTGGCTGGTAATGGTGTTCTATTGGTAAAACCACTACTGGCGATTAATACATAGAGAGTGCTTGCGCTTATGCCGATAACATAAGCGATGATGCCGAAGAAGCCAGACCAGGCAGCAATGACGGCAAAACCCTTGCCACGCCAAGCGTAAGGTGGCAAGCCATCTTCACTCAGTGTTGCGCTCTCGTCTTGCTCGGTGGTGCTCTCTTCTACGGCTGTGTCATCTTGTGCGGTCTCCTCATTTTGTTCCTCTTCGATCTGTCCTATTAGCTCCTGGGCAACAATGATGCGATAAAGCGTGAATGGCTGTGTAAAGAGGAAGGCAAAGGCAAGTAGCAGCAGTGCACGATAAAGCAAAAACTGGTCACTGTGCGCATTAACCCACTGTAAATACGCGACAAAGTGATTAGCATCGGCAGCATTAATAGCGTTACTATAACCAGCTGGCGTTAAAACTGCTATTTGATAGAGTGGGACTCCGATAAGTAAGAGTAGCGCACTGATAACGTAATAGAGGCCATTTGAGCGTAGTCTGGATAACAACGATCGTTGTTGCATGAGTTTATTCTTTCACTTCGCGGGATATGTTTTAGACATTGTACAACCTCTCTTTTGCATACGATTGATGAAAGTCTAATAACTCTTGCATTCTCAGCTATTTTTAACATGATCGTGGTACAATAGTACCCACGATTCGCTATTCTGAATTATTCTTGTAACTCCTCAGCCGCCAGGGCACCCACAAGGGATGCCCCTACGATGGTACGCGCGGGGCTTGCGAGGTGTGTTCGTACCCGTATCGCGGCATCCCTTGTGGGTGCCCTGGCGGCTGAGGAGTTACCTATTATTTGGGAGTTATAGGGATGCCGCGCTGGTTCTATTTCTTACTCATCTTTGTCCCCTTAGCCATCATACTAGATTTTCTGCATGTGCCACCGCTACTCTTATTTGTTGTGGCTGCCCTTGGTATTGTGCCCCTGGCAGCATTAATTGGACAGGGTGTGGAGCAGGTGGCTGAGCATACGGGGGAACGTCTAGGTGGCTTGCTCTTTGCAACCTTTGGCAATGCCACTGAACTGATCATTAGCATTTTGGCTCTTCGTGAGGGACTGGTGGATGTGGTGAGAGCGTCGATCATTGGCACTATCTTGGGCAATGCTCTCCTAGTATTAGGTGTGGCTGTATGTGTAGGCGGCTTTAAGTACGGAGGCTTGAAGTTTGAAGCACGGCCAGCTAGCCAGTATGCCTCTTTGCTGGCACTATGTGTAGGTGGTCTGGTCTTGCCTACTATTGCTCAATTGCACTTAGCTGCTACTCAGCAAACATTACTGTTAGAGCATAACCTCTCCGATTTTGTGGCCATCTTACTACTCATTGGCTATCTGGCTTCGATTGTGTTTAGCATCTTTCGCTTCCGCGATCACAGCGGGGATACTGAGCTGGCAGACGTTGATCCACTCTTGGCGGGCTATTCAATGAGCGCCATCACTCGCTTACTAGCCTATCGCCACCAGTTAGCAAAAAGCGATATAGCTGGGGGGTCAGGTGTATTACGCCATATTGATAATGTAGTCAACGCTATCGTGTCTCACGAAACAGCTCAACAGGCTAATGACGTTACGCAACCCTCTGAGCAAAGCGTGACTCCTGCTGAGCATGAAGCACAGTCAGCGGATGTGAGTAATCCAGTCCCAGATACTCAGGCCGCAAAGAGTACAGCAGTTCCCACTCAGCCACATGGACAGAAAGCTCCGTTATGGCGTGGATTGGTGCTACTGGCAGCTGCAACTGTTGGTGTGGCTGTGCTATCCGAGATATTGGTGGGGGCGATTGAACCAGTCACCAAATCCCTGGGCTGGAATGAGGCATTTGTTGGTCTGGTTTTTATTCCCTTGATTGGTGGCCTGCCTGAGTACTTCAACACCATTACCATGGCACTAGATAAGCGTATTGGCATGGTCTTAGCCGCTTCTGCTGGTTCTTCTATTCAGATTGCGTTACTGGTGGCTCCACTGCTTGTGTTGATTAGCCTGTTAATGCCAAAACGCCTGGATCTCGTTTTTAGTATTGTAGAGTTAGCTGTGCTGGGCCTCGCGACCTTCCTCTTTAGCGAGATTACGAAAGATGGCGAGCTGGTCTGGCTGGAAGGGTTGCTGTTAATCTTACTGTTTGCGATGATGGCTGGTACAGTCTTCACGTTTGGGGCATAACGGAAAAGCAAAGTGGCAAAGGTGGACCAGAGTTGAAGCGGCCAGGGCACCCATAAAGGATGTCCTGGCCGCTGAGTTGTTACCATTTACCAGGGAATTGTCAACACATTGTGTCCTTCTCGTCCAGGCTGCACTAGCGGCGAGATGAAGATTTCAATGGCAAACGGCTTTTCATAGAGCGGGCGCTGTAGCTCGTCCATAATGAAGATATGCAGGCGTTCACGTCTGCTACCCTGTCCCTTCAAGAGGGCTTGCATAGGGATCGTTACCTCCGCCGCATAGCCACTGCGGGGAATTGGCACATTCGCGCGCTGAACGATATATGCATAGTTTTGAAACAGCGCAGAACGTACTTCAATATGGGCAATGTCACCCTTGGCTAGCGCGCTTAAGCCCGATAAAGGCGTGCCAGGGTGAGTACCGGGTGGCAACCCTGGGACATCTTTGCCCATAAGATGAATCCGCAAAACATAATTCTGCTGAGGCTGTACACGCAATGGCGTTTCGATCAGAGCTGCCGCTGCTGTGCTATGTTGTTGGACACCAAGCACAAAACGTTGTAGACGTTTGATTAATGGTTCCTCTGCCTCACCTGGCATCTCTTTTACCAGCGGGAGCAGACGCAGCAATGCAGGTGGCGTTAGAGCGAGATGTCCTCTAACAAACTGCATGAGAAGTTTTGCTTTATCGCTACGCTTCTTCTCGGTTGGAATGGTTGATAGTGCAACGTCTCTTCTACTTGTTGGCTCGTCTGCTAGCAACGCTGGCAGTTGCGGGTCCTGCTGCTTTTGCTCTGTAGCAGAGTGATTTGCTGCCTCTACTATCCTGGCTACAGGAGGTTCGACACTCTCTGCGCTAGTCTGCAATGGGGTCGGCGATGGCATCAATTGCTCTTCTATAGGAGAAGAGCTTTGCGTTAGTTTGCTGGCTATCACCTTCAAGGGCATCGCTTGCGTCTGCTGATCCTCTATGGCCATCGTCTGCTCTGTGCCATCCTTGCTGGCCTGCACGGGAGCCATCGCTTGCGTCTGCTGATCCTCTATAGCCATCGTCTGCTCCGTGCCATCCTTGCTAGCCTGCACGGGAGCCATCGCTTGCGTCTGCTGATCCTCTATAGCTGTTGTCTCATCCCTCACATCCGCCTTGGCCTGCACGGAAGCCATCGCTTGCGTTTGCTGATCCTCTATAGCTGTTGCAGGAGGTGTTACAGTAACATCAGCAACATCTCCTGGTGCAAGGCCATCGGCAGTACCAGGTGCCCCATCTGTAGTATCCTGAACGGCTCGTATTGCCCCTGTTTTCCGTTTATTACGTCTAGATGAATCTTTTGTGATGGCTGATGTTTTATTACTCGTACTATTTGAAGGTGGATTTAAGAGCACTTCAGCCATTTCTGCTGCATGCTGAAAACGGACTTCTTTATCCACGGCAAGGGAGCGTATGACAGCAGCTTCAATGCCGCTACTAATACGTATATTAAAATCACGTGGTGAACGAAGACCGCGTTTCTTACGTGTAGGTGCTATACTAGGAGCTTGACCAGTAAGTAATAGGTAGAGAATCGCACCAAGGCTATAGAGGTCAGAACGGGCTTCTGCCTCACCTTGACGAACCTCGGGGGCACTAAATTTATTGACATTGATAGTGACGGCTTCCAATGGTAGTAACTGGCGAAGCGCGGGTGGTAGCCAGGAGATCATCAGAGCTGGTACTCCCTGATAGTTGTCCTGACTGACGAGAATAGTGTGTGGGTCGAGATCGCCAATAACAATATTATGGCGATGCAATTGTTCCACGACACGGCACCTTGCAGTCGCTGCTCGCTATCACCTCTTCTTTTTCGTCTGGCTTCTCTTTCTGTTGCAGAGAGAAGGGCCAGCCAGCGACCACAAAGAGGTGTTCCTGAGTGTAGCAGAAATCAACAACCGGGGTCATACCCTCCAGATGCTGATCACGCAACAGCTCGTATTCTTGTTGTACTGCCTCTACGGCACGCCGTCGCGTTTCCTGGTCCAGAATACTTACATCGATGTCGCGTATGACGACAGGACGTTTATAGCAGGTATCATGTGCCAAAAAAAGTTGTACATAGGGTTGTCGGCGGACCAAAGTTGTCATACGATAGCGGTCCGAGATATCCTTGATAGTTGCTTGAGATACGTTGGCCGTGTTTTGTTCAACACGTTCGCCACAGATGCTACAAAACGTTGCGTTGATTGGAATGGGGGTATCGCAACGCCTGCAGTGCATATTTTCAGACTGCATGTGCTCAGGTTGGGTTTGTATCACACTCATATTATTCTACTATGCCTTTTGTGAAGTAGTATCAGCCTCAAGGAAATTATAGCATACCAATTAATGCAGTATACTGGCTTGCGCGTAGGCTTTATGTGTATAATACCTACAATGTAGTAACGAGGAAAGGCATGAAGACGTTTCTCTAAATCCCTCCAAACTAAGCACGAGTTACCCTTGTCACTTCTCTTCTGTTTTGTTAGAATCCACAATGGGAAGACATGCGCTTCTATCTCTAGAATATGCTTTGTCCGAACCCTATGTGTCATAGGATGATACAATACAACGAAATAGAAACCGATTAGGATCTGATATTCTCCATCTTGCCCAAGACTGAAATAATGATCCGATAAGCCGGGAGGTTGTTTTTTTATGGACTTAGCCACCCTCATTTTTTGGCTCATCGCCCTCGTCCTGGTGGTGGCGGCGTTGATGGTGGTAGGTCTTCGCAACATCGTACATAGCGCGTTAGCGTTGGTCGTGGTGTTTGCGATGGCTGCTGGTATTTATGTGTTGCTCAACGCCGAATTTATCGCTATCGTGCAAATCCTTATCTATGCCGGTGCGGTGACTATCCTTATCCTGTTTGCGCTCATGCTAACGCGCATCGGTGGCGTGCAGAGAACCAATCCTACTAACCGCTTGTGGGGTGCGGCAGTTGTCATCTGTGCCCTGGTTGGTGCGAGTATCCTGTATGCTGCTACGAATAGCCATGTGCTGATTGCTAGTGGAAGCAATGGTGCTGGTCAGTTGCCATCTGGCGTGAATAATGTTGTCGCTATTGGTCAACTGCTCTACAGTCCCTCGACATATAGCTATGTGCTGCCATTTGAAGTTGCGTCTTTAGTATTATTGGTAGCGATTGTCGGTGCGGTTGTGATTGGCAGAGAGGATTAAGCTATGGAAATTGCGCTGGATAGAATTACGTCTGGTGATGTTCTGTTGCTAGGGGCCGTGCTCTTTTGCATCGGTCTATACGGTGCTATTGCGAAGCACAATGCTATTGCCGTATTGATGGGCATAGAGATTATGTTAAATGCTATCAATATTACAATGGTTGGCTTTTCTTTTTTTAATCAGGTGAAGCCCTACGCTGGCTACTTGACTGGTCAAATCTTTGCTATCTTTATCATCACTGTAGCTGCCGCTGAGGCTGCTGTTGCTCTGGCCATGATTATTGCTATTTACCGCAAACGCGATACCGTGGACATGAGTAATATTGATATGCTGAAGTTTTGATGCAGGCGAGGAGCGTCCTGCTCATCAAAGAAAGGAGATGTGCGCCTCTCTGTTCTGTAGGGTATAACCTTCTGCGCACATAGTTGTTGTTATGTACCAATATTCCTGGCTGATTTTGCTGTCGCCGCTCTTTGCCTTTACGGTGATTATTTTCGGCACGCGGGTCTGGGATTTGTTGAGCCGTCCGCGTGCGGCGGTGATACCTGGCGATGACCATGCACACGTGAACCATGCTGTTCATGCTGCTCACGATCTTCATGATGCCCCAGGCCATGATCACGATGATGATGATCCCAAAGTGCCGCGCTTAACTCTCGGCGCAAAGGTCAGTGGCTATCTCGCCATTCTTATTATGGCTGCTGCCTGTATCTTTTCCTGGGTGTTACTTGCTCAGTCATTGCTCGATCCTGCGTCGTTGCCCGCCGAACATGCTGTTACTGTGCTATCTTATCCGTGGCTCTCTATCGGGCGGGCTACTTATACGATTGCTTTCCATATTGATCATCTGGCGCTCGCGATGATGGTTGTGGTGACAACGGTCTCGTTGCTGGTCCAGTTCTACTCGCAGGGCTATATGGAGACCTCGGCGGGCTATGCACGTTTCTTTGCCTATCTCTCGCTCTTTGCTTTCTCAATGTTGGTGATCGTTTTTGCACAGAACTTCCTGGTCATCTTCATTGGTTGGGAATTGGTGGGTGTTAGTTCCTATCTGTTAATTGGTTTCTGGATCAATAAGCGTGCGAAGCCGGAGGAGCAGCGTCCTTCTCCTGCCTCTGCATCATTGCAAGCCTTTGTGGTGAACCGTATCGGTGATGTGGGTTTCATCCTGGGCATCATGATCCTCTTTACACAATTGCACACTTTTGAGTTCAGTGAGCTGGTGGCGCGTGCTCCAGGCATGGATAAGAATCTGCTGACGATTGCCATGATCCTGGTCTTCTGTGGTGCAATTGGTAAGTCCGCACAGGTGCCGCTGCACGTGTGGCTCCCCTCCGCGATGGAAGGTCCGACGCCGGTGAGTGCGCTCATCCATGCTGCAACGATGGTTGCCGCTGGTGTATATATGGTGGCGCGTACATTCTCGCTCTTCGCAGCTGCTAATCCCGCTGCGTTTGCTGTTGTGGCCTGGATTGGTGGCATTACGGCAATTTTTGCGGCTACAATCGCGCTGGTACAGACGGACTTCAAACGTGTCTTAGCATTCTCGACGATTAGTCAGCTTGGTTACATGTTTGTTGGTCTGGGCGTGGCTGGTCCTGAGTACGGACCCGGACCTGGTATGTTCCACCTTTTCACGCATGCGTTCTTCAAGGCGCTGCTGTTCCTCGCGGCCGGCTCGGTCATCATCGCGCTCCACCACGAGCAGGACCCCCTTCTTGTCCGGCTTCTATAGTAAAGATACTATTATTGGACTGACCTTCGAGCACCAGGATTGGGGACTCTACGCGATCACACTTGCTACTGCTGGCCTGACGGCCTTTTATATGTTGCGCGCCTATATCCAGGCTTTTGGCGGCAAAGATGGCGGCTTTGGTGGCCTGTGGGGCGGGACCTATCGTGGTGAGGGCAACCCACACGAGTCGCCTCCCACGATTACCATTCCGTTAATGTTGCTGGCAATCCCTACGGTGGTTGCGGGCTACTGGACAGGCTTCTTTACCTATCTTAAGCCTGATGCTCCAGCGCTGGATATTGCAAAGCTGTTAACCCTACCTGATACCTGGATTGGCGTGGTGGTCGCCTTCGTAGGTCTGGGCTTTGCGTACTACCTTTATTGTCGTGTTGAACCAGCAAAACTCACTGCGTTTGTGCAGGGAAATGCTCTCCTGCGCACACTGCATCGCATTCTCTACAACAGATACTACATTGACGAGTTCTATAACTTGGTGATAGTCCGCTTTATCGTGCTGGGTATCTCGCATATCGCGCAAGCCTTCGATACCTATGTGATAGACGGGGTCGTCAATGGTGTTGCATTCCTCATCACGGGCCTGGGCGGTCGTATACGCCAGGTTGAGACGGGGAAAGTGCAGACATACATGGTAGGCTTCTTCGGTGGAGTTGCCATTCTGGCTGTTATTGTCTTTGTGCTGGTGACAATCGTAAAGTGAGGATAACTGGATCATGACGATATTCTCAAGTGATCTTACTTGGCTTATCCTGCTGCCGGTAATCGGTGCACTGGCAGTATATGCTACACCTGCGAAGACGGCGCGTTGGGTTGCTTTACTGTTCTCGGCCCTGACATTTGCGCTGTCGCTCTACATTTTCTTCAATATGCTGCCAACGGGTTTTGGAGATCTGAACCATCTGCACGACGCTATTAATATCCCGTGGATTAACTTCAGCGTTGGTACTACGCGGCTGAAAATCGACTATTTTCTGGGCATTGATGGCTTGAGCCTGCCGATGGTGGTCTTAAATGGGCTGTTAACGATGCTGGCGATTATCGGCGGTTGGGCCAAGGAGCGCGTGAAGGATTATATGGCGCTATTGCTGCTGCTGGAAGGTGGCGTGATGGGCGTCTTTCTCTCACTCGACCTGTTGCTCTTCTTCCTGTTCTGGGAGGTTGAACTAGCTCCGATGTTCCTGCTCATTGGCATCTGGGGCAATCAGCAGATCAAGCATGGTATGCCCGGTCGTATCTACTCTGCGTGGAAGTTCCTGCTGTACACGTTCTTCGGTAGCGTCTTTATGCTGATCGGTATCCTGGTGCTCTACTTCACGAATGCCAGTCCCAGTCATAACGGCATGCCGACCGCTAGCATGGCATACTTCTCCACCCATATGTTCAACATACCGATGACGATTCCGTTGATCAATGTCACTATTGGCTCACAGTTGCTCATCTTCTTGCTGATCTATACGGCCTTTGCGGTCAAGATCCCGATGTTCCCATTCCATACCTGGCTACCCGATGCCCATACCGATGCACCAACAGAGGTAAGCGTCATTCTGGCCGGTGTGCTACTGAAGATGGGGGCGTATGGTCTGATCCGTATCTGCCTGGGCCTTTTTCCACAAGGTGTTCAAGAGTTTGCTGGTGTGCTCTCAGTGCTGGCGGTGATCAATATTCTCTACGGAGCTAGCATCTGTCTGGTGCAGAAGGATATGAAGAAGCTCATCGCTTATTCGAGTGTGAGCCATATGGGGATCATTCTGCTGGGCGTGGCGGCGGCGGCCTCGAATGGCTCGCTTGAGTTTCGTAGCGTGGCGCTGACGGGAGCAGCCTTGCAGATGTTCTGCCACGGCATCATCACGGGCCTGCTCTTCTTCTGTGTCGGTGTGATCTACGATCACGCTCATACCCGCGAAATTTCGGCCTTCGGTGGTGTCGCCAAGAAAATGCCGATGCTAGCAACGCTCTTTACCTTTGCAGCAATGGCTTCGCTCGGCTTGCCTGGTCTGGCTGGTTTTGTTGCCGAGTACATGGTCTTTACCAGCAGCTTTGGTGTTATTCAGAGCGCAACGACGGCAGCAGTGTTCACCATGATTCTGACGGCAGCTTACCTATTGTGGATGATCAAGCGCGTATTCTTTGACACGTTTAACCACAGATGGGATCGGTTGCTAGATGCCAGCTTGCGGGAGATGATTCCGTTACTCGTGTTAGCGGCTCTTATTCTCTTTGTTGGTCTCTATCCCAAACCGCTCATTGATGTGATTGTGCCCAGCCTGCCTCACCCAGTGCAGACGGCTGTGCTGCTGATAAAGTAGAGGTTTATTCATGACACCTGTGAATGCAGATGCTCTCTACCTGCTAGCGCCAGAACTGAGTCTGACATTGTTAGCGCTGGTAGTGATGACGGTTGACCTGTTCGTCAAGCGTAAAGCCGTTGTGGCAGGAGTGGCGTTGCTTGGATTGATAGTACCTGCGGGCTTTGTCATTGCCCAGGCACTGACGATCCAGGCACCACAGCGGGCTTTCTTTAATATGCTGGTGGTGGATCAATACGCCCTCTTCTTTGATGTCATTTTCCTGCTCATTGCTGCTGTGATGATTTTGGCTTCGTATAATTATGTCGAGCAGTATGTCAAGGCTGATGGCGAGTTTTATACGCTCATGCTCTTCTCTGTCGTGGGTATGATGCTGATGGCCAGTACTGGCGAGCTAATTACGATCTATATCGCGCTCGAACTGACCAGTATCCCGCTCTACGTGATGGCTGGCCTGATTCGTACCAGCGAGCGTTCGGCGGAAGCGGCGGTCAAGTATGTGCTGCTTGGTGCGATGTCCTCGGCTATCCTGCTGTATGGCTTTGCCCTGTTATATGGCCTGACGGGCACGACTGATCTGATCGGGATTGCTCATGCGCTCGGTGGCGCGTTGAATGCAGGCAATTTGCTAGTGCTGATTGCTATTGTGCTCATTATTGCTGGCTTTGGCTTCAAGATCTCTGCGGTGCCCTTCCATATGTGGTCCCCGGATATCTATGAGGGGGCACCTACGCCAGCTACAGCCTTTTTCTCGGTCGGCTCGAAAGCTGCTGGCTTTGCGGCACTCATGCGCGTGCTGATTTACGGTGGTCTGGGCCAGAATCACACAGTCAATCTAACGACGGTGGTGGTCCTTGGTATCGTTGCTGCTTTAACTATGACGCTGGGCAATCTGGTAGCGGCTGTGCAGTCGAGTGTTGCGGCTAGCTTCGCCTCTGGCAAACCGGATGGCAATGCGGCGGTCTTGTTCTTCCTGCTGGTCTATGTCATCACTAACCTGGGGGCATTCTCTGGTATCATTGCGCTGGCGAATCTGACTGGTGGGGAGCGCGTTGATGACTTCCGTGGTCTGTGGCGGCGTGCTCCGCTACTGAGTACAGGCACTGCGCTCTGTCTGCTCTCATTGGCTGGTATTCCGCCCGTTGCGGGCTTCTGGAGCAAACTCTTCCTCTTCTCGACGGCCTGGAACCTGGGTCAGAGCTGGCTAGTGGTTATTGCACTGCTGAACAGTATCGTCTCGCTGGTCTACTATGGCCGTATTGTCAAGACGATGTTCTTCGATGAGCCGCTCAAGAAAGATCGTCTGGTGACAAAGTTTGGTCTGGCGACTTCGCTGACGCTCTCAGTTGCCGCTCTGCTGATCCTGACGGTGGTGGCACAGGTGGTGCTGGATGCGGCAACTCCTGCT
>VBJK01000158.1 GCA_005879655.1 Chloroflexota bacterium
ACCCTGACGGCATCCTACTCTCCTTTGGTGGTCAGACGGCGCTCAACTGTGGTATAGCATTGCATCAAACTGGCGTGCTAGAGAAACATGGCGTGCAGATTTTAGGCACGCCTATCTCTGCCATTATTCTCACTGAGGATCGGCAAGAGTTCGCGGAACATCTGCATCGCATCGCTATCCCCACTCCACAGAGTAGAACAGCAGAGATACTGGAAGATGCTTTACGTATCGGCCAGGAGATCGGTTTCCCTATCATGGTACGAGCTGGCTATGCCTTAGGTGGTCAAGGCTCTGGTATTGCCCATAACCCGCAGCAACTAGCACAGATTGTGAGTGGTGCCTTCGCATTTGCTCCGCAGGTGCTTATCGAGCAATATCTGCACCATTATAAGGAAGTGGAATATGAGGTGGTGCGCGATGCATATGATAATTGCATCACAGTCTGCAACATGGAGAATATGGACCCCCTCGGCATTCACACTGGCGAATCGATCGTTCTTGCTCCTAGCCAGACGCTCACGAACCACGAGTATCATATGCTCCGTTCAGCCTCGATTGCTATTGTGAGAAGTCTGGGCATCGTTGGCGAATGTAACGCGCAGTTCGCGCTAGATCCGCAAAGCTCGCACTATTATGTTATTGAGGTCAATGCACGCCTCTCGCGCAGTTCGGCGCTCGCCAGTAAAGCAACGGGCTATCCTCTGGCCTACGTTGCAGCGAAACTAGCATTAGGCTATAGCCTCACAGAGTTAACCAATAGTATTACGGGCGTGACGAAAGCCTGTTTCGAGCCAAGTCTCGATTATGTTGTGGTCAAGATTCCGCGCTGGGACCTTGAGAAGTTTAAGGGTGTCGATGAGACGATTGGGACGGGCATGAAGTCGGTAGGCGAGGTGATGGGAATTGGCCGTACCTTTGAGGAGGCATATCAAAAGGCTATTCGCATGCTAGACCTGGAGTTTGAAGGTGCCACCTCCGCAAAGGTCTTTAGCCAGGGCGAAACGGTGAAGGCTATTCTTGACAAATATCTCTACACGCCCACCCCCAAACGTATGTTTGTGTTACCGCTCGCCATGCGTTATGGTTTCTCTGTCGCAGAGATCTCCCGCATTACCGGCATTGATCCCTGGTTTCTGTACCGCATCAAAAACATCGTCGATGTTGAACAAGCTCTACAGGAAGATCTGAATCTTTCCCCAGCTCGTCTCTTAGTCTTGAAACAACATGGCATCTCAGATAAGCGGATTGGCGAATTGACGGGCAAGACGGGCCTGGAAATACGCACGTTACGCAAACAACAGGGCGTCGTTCCGTGTGTGTTCCAGATTGATACCCTGGCTGGCGAGTTTCCATCCGAGACGAATTATCTCTACATCACGTATAACGGGCAGCATCACGATGTTGCACCCCTGGGTGAAAAGGGTGTTGTCGTGCTAGGTTCCGGTCCTTATCGCATTGGCTCATCTGTCGAATTCGACTGGACCAGCGTCAGCACTGTCGCGGCACTCAAAAAATACCAAAAGCACGCCATTGTGATCAACTGCAATCCCGAAACCGTCTCAACCGACTATGACATGTCCGATCGACTCTACTTTGAAGAACTGACTTTTGAGCGGATTACAGATATTTGTGAATTTGAAACTCCTTACGGTGTCATCGTCTCAGTTGGTGGGCAGACTCCCAATAACCGCGTAAAGGCATTACATAACTACGGTATTCCAATCCTGGGGACGAAGGCCGAGCATATTGATCGGGCCGAAGATCGTTATAAATTCTCCAAGCTGCTCGATACGCTAGACATTCACCAACCCGCATGGGATAGCTTCGCCAATCTTGACGATCTGTGCCGCTTCGTGGAACGCGTTGGCTACCCTGTATTGGTCAGACCATCCTACGTACTCTCCGGTAGCGCGATGAACGTCTGCTATAACCAGCAGCAACTGGTACAGTATACGCAAGAGGCGGCGGCGGTCTCTCCCGAATATCCTGTCACCGTCTCCAAGTTTTTCCAACAGGTCAAAGAGATTGAATTGGACGCTGTAGCGCAACGTGGCGAGCTTAAAGCCTGTATCATCTCAGAACATATAGAAAATGCCGGAGTACACTCCGGTGATGCCACGATCGTCCTGCCGCCACAAACCTTGAACGAGTTAACCAAAAGCAGGATTGTAGCAGTTGGGCAGGCTATCGCACAGGCATTGCAGATCACCGGGCCATTCAATATTCAATTTCTAGCCAAGGATAATCAAGTCTACGTCATCGAGGCCAACCTGCGCGCATCACGAACCTTCCCCTTCATCTCCAAAGTGACGGGCATCAACTTTATCGAACTCTTTGTGGACGCCTTATTCAACGAGGATATCCCTGCCGTCACTATTGCGCCGCTCACTTTTACAGCGGTCAAGGCACCTCAATTCTCCTTCTCGCGCTTGAAGGGTGCCGATCCTATCCTGGGTGTAGAAATGGCTTCGACTGGTGAGGTTGCATGTTTTGGAGAGGATTTAGAGGAAGCCTACCTCAAGGCGATCATTGCCACTGGCGGTCACATTCCCACCAAAGGTATCTTCATTAGCCTGAGTGACGAGAAAAAGGCCGTGTTCCTGGAGAGTGCCAAACTGCTAGCACAGTTGGGGATACCACTCTACGCAACGGCAAAGACCTGTGCCTTCCTGCGTGCGCACGGCATTGAAACGACGCTGCTCCACAAGCTCTATGAGCAGAGATCGCCCAACTTGCTCGACTGCTTACGCGATGAGAAGATTGACCTTGCAATCAACGTCGTGGACATGCATAATTTAAAGGAGGTGGATGACAGTTACGCGATGCGTCGTCATGCCATCGACCATAACATTCCCCTGTTCACGAAGATCAAGCAGGCACGCGTCTTTGTCAGGGCGATTGTAGAGAAGGACCTCAACACGATACCGATCAAAGCGTGGAACGAGTATTAAGGAGCTGCATCATGTCTACTCTGCTCATGGGATCACTTGTGCTTCCTGACAGGATTGTTGAGGGAACTATCTCTATCGATGACGGAAAAATCGTGCAGATCACCGAGGGCTTCCCTCACGATGCGGCACAAGCGCTGGACTTTCGTGGTAAATATCTACTGCCTGGCCTAATCGAGGTTCACGGCCACATGCGCGAACCTGGCCTGGAGTACAAAGAAGATATTCCCCATGGCACAAGGGCGGGCCTGGCTGGTGGATACACAACCATCCTTGATATGCCCAATACAAAGCCTCCCACGACGACCGTGGAGCGGCTAGACGCGCAGATACAACGTTATGCTGGCCGATCCTATTGCGATTTTGCGATTAACATGGGTGTTTCGCGTGAAGACATTGATGAGCTAAAACGTGTCGATGCCCGTAAGATTACCGGCGTGAAGATCTTCACCGCCGGTCATGGTACAGCGCTGACCACTATTCCACGCCTGAGTGATCTGGCTCGCATTTTTCG
Source organism: Chloroflexota bacterium (assembly GCA_005879655.1). Next base: position 3,463 of record VBJK01000158.1, read on the forward strand.
TATTCTCGGTGAACGCGGCCTGATGGCCATCGTGCATGCCGAGAATCAGGAGCTAATTGATTACTTCACAGCTTATTACCGCACTGAACTCAACAGACACGATCCGCCAGCATGGGGTGAAGCCAGAAACCTCTCAGTCATTCTCACGGCAGTCCTGGATATGATTGTCCTGGCGAAACAGTTTGGTGTGAAGCTCTATCTGCTCCACCAATCCACCGCCGAAGAGTTCGCCGCTATCGCCTTTGGGCGCAGTCTAGGCGTCGATGTCTACGGCGAGGTGACAACGGTTCACCTGGCATTCAGTAGCGCTGACTATGCAGAATATGGCAATATGATTAATATTGCACCAGCCCTACGCACACCCCATCAGCAGGAACAGCTCTGGCAACTCCTGCGCGCAGGCCAGATCGACGCCGTTGTAACAGATCATGCCCCCCACACGCTAGAGGAAAAACGGAAAGCGAGTGTGTGGGAGGTCTCCTCAGGTATGCCCGGCTTGCAGGAGGCAGTACCATCTCTAGTAAGCAACTGGGTAAAGCGCTTCGGTATGGAGACACTCGAAGAAGGGTTGCTGCGTATTGCCCAGGTGACATCAGGCAATATTGCGCGTATCTTCGGCTTTGCTCAAAAAGGCTCGCTAGCCGTTGGCAAGGACGCCGATATCGTGGTCCTCGATACAACACAACCCTGGACTATAAGAAATACAGATCTTTTCACAAAGAATCGCTGGTCTGTCTTCGCGGGAACGACATTGATCGGGCGACCGATCGCCACCTTTTTGCGCGGGAACATGGTGTATCACGATGGAAAGATCATTGGTAATCCGCAAGGGAAACAGATTGCGAGGCAGTCTTTTGATGAATGACCTACACATTATGCAAATGTTTGCCGACGTAGGAGCTATTGTCAGTGACAGTCATTTTGTCTATAGTTCTGGTCGCCATAGTTCTGTCTACGTCAACAAAGACGCGCTCTACCTGCATACGGGCCTCATTGCATCGCTGTGTGAACACATGGCTCGTCCTTATGTTGGGGATGAGATTGATGTAGTCGTTGGTCCAGAGCTTGGCGGTATTGTGCTCTCTCAATGGACGGCATACGATCTCAATGCTCGGCGCGCCAGTGGCGAGACTGTCGCCGTCTTTGCCGAGAAAGTGGATGAGAGTGCCGATAAAAAGTTCTTTTTCAGCCGTGGCTATGATCAATACATCCCCGGCAAAAATGTGCTCATCGTTGAAGATATCCTTACGACTGGTGGCTCAGCACGGCAAGTGATTGACCTGGTGCGTCAGCACGGCGGCAAGGTCGTTAGCCTGAGTGCATTGTGTAATCGTGGGGATGTACAGCCACAAGATATTGGAGGGGTGCCCATCAACGCATTGATTTCACTGACACTACAGACCTACACCGCTGAAGAATGTCCCTTCTGTCAACAGCAGGTGCCGATCAATACGACCCTGGGCAAAGGAAGAGCATTCCTGGCAAAGACGGGACACAGGCCCGTATGAAATTTGTAGACAAACTGCTCACCGCAACACGGCAAAACAATAGCCTGCTCTGTGTTGGACTAGACCCGGAGCCAGCGCGCTTCCCCGCCTCCCTACGCCGGGAAGCCATTGAACACGCTATTGTCCGCTTCTGCTGGACCATCATCGAGGCCACAGCGCCATACGTTTGTGCCTTCAAGCCCAACATAGCCTTCTTTGAAGTGCTAGGACCAGACGGCTTGCACGCCCTACAAGAAGTCATCAAAGCGATCCCTACTCATATCCCCATCATCATCGACGCGAAACGGGGCGACATCGGCCATACCGCCCGCAACTATGCCTCCACACTGTTCGATGTCTACGGCGCTGATGCCGCCACCGTGAATCCATATCTTGGCTATGATAGTGTGGCACCATTTCTAGCCTATCAGGATAAGGGGATCATCCTATTATGCCGCACCTCTAATCCAGGTGCAGGCGATTTCCAAGACCTACTCGTGCAAGACAGCGAAGGACAGGCAAGGCCATTATACGAAGTCGTCGCGCGCCGCATCCAATCCTGGAACACCACAGGAAATTGTGGCCTAGTTGTAGGCGCGACATATCCGGGTGAATTGCGTATGCTTCGTGCCATGTGTCCCACCATGCCCATTTTGATCCCCGGCGTTGGTGCGCAGGGTGGTGACTTATGCGAGGCAGTAATAGCTGGGGTAGATGCTCATGGTGAGCGTGCCATCATCTCTGTCTCTCGTTCAGTACTCTACGCTAGCAATGACGAAGGTTACGCCATCGCGGCTGCCAAAGAAGCCCGCTTGTTGCGTGACCGTATTAATGAGGCAAGGCATGGTAAGTAAAAGCTCAGTCAATCTACAAACCCAACTAGCGCCACGCAACAAAAAGGGCCTCCTCTTGCAGAATCCAGTGATCCTGGCCTCCGGCATTGCCGGTTACGGCATCCCCGCAGATAGCTTCACCTACGTAGAAATTACCGAATTTGAACGCCTCGGAGCCTTCGTATGCAAAGGAACAACACCTCTGCCCCGTAACAGTAATCCCCAGCCACTCCTAACCAAAGTGACCTCCGGCTTAATGAATGCCATCGGCCTACACAATCCTGGCATCCACGCCGTCATCGAGCGCTACGCCCCCATCTGGACCAGCTGGACAACGCCCGTTATCGTCAATATTTCCGCAGACAGCAGCGAAGATTTCGTCCAGCTAGCCGAACTCCTAGAGGGCGTACCCGGTGTAGCAGCCATCGAGGTCAACGTCTCCTGCCCCAACCTGCGCAAAGGTGGCGAAGTCTTTGGCGCTCACCCACAAGTTGTGGGCGAAGTGACGGCTGCTATACGCCGTGTCTCCACGCTCCCCCTGATTATCAAGCTATCACCGAACGTCAGCGACGTGCGTCCCCACGCCCTAGCCGCAGCTGATGCCGGAGCCGATGCCATCTCTCTCATCAACACGATCACCAGCCTGCGCATTGATCCGCAAACGCGCCGCTTCCGCCTGGGCAATGGCACCGGTGGTCTGTCTGGTCCCGCGATTATGCCCATTGCGTTGCGTATGGTCTACGAGGTCGCCTCTGCCCTACGCCAGCCTCACCCGCAGGTACCAATCATTGGTATGGGAGGGATCAGTAGCGCGAGTGATGCTTTAGAGTTTCTGATGGCAGGTGCTACGGCGGTTCAGGTGGGGACGGCGTATGTGACGAATGTGCATGTGGTGGCGGAGATTGTGGAGGGAATTGTGGAGTTTATGCGGGGGGAGGGGATGTTGGAGGTGGGGGAGATTGTGGGGGTTGTTATATAATATGCACGGTTGGAGTTTTCTCCCTTGCCAATAACCTCATCTTGCTTGAAGATGAGTAGTCCTGCTCACGGCTCCAACTTAGTGTAAACCCAGAGAGTATTTTCTCCATATTCACGAAGGGTCGCAGGAAGCCCCTGCATTCATGCGCTGTCAGAGAAATGCGACGTTCCTTTAAGGCCAACGAGGAAAACATAAACCCCCGCAAATTGTCCACCCCAACAAATCCCTCCCCCCAATTTAACAACCCAACCATTCCCTTTCCCCCACATCCCACCTACTATTACTAATAAGCATAAACACCAACGTATGCCAACAGCATCATCGAGAATACAACGTACAGCACAAGGGCGCTTAGCCTAAAAAGTATATATCTTGCTATATAGCATAAGAAAAGAGCAAATTATGAGTAACCCAGAGGTGCTCGCAGGTGCCGAAGCATTTTATGCAGAGGGTAATCGTACAGGTGTACTGGTAATACATGGCTATTCCGGCTCACCGCACAGTGTGCGTCCTCTTGCAGAAAGCCTGGCACAAGCGGAATATACCGTAGCTTTACCACGTCTTTCGGGACACGGCACCACGCCTGACGACATGGCGATGACTACCGCCAGCGATTGGATTAGCGATATTCATACAGCCCTCGATTGGCTCCGAAGGCGTTGCGACACATTGTTCGTGACCGGACTCTCCATGGGTGGTACCCTGTCACTCTATCTGGCCGCACAATACCCTGAACTGTTTCAGGGAGCCATTCCCATTAATGCTGCAATCTTCGTTAATAATCCCGACCTTGCCTCACTCGTTTATATGAGAGGTGGACCTGCTGAAGTTCCGGGTGTGGGTGGCGATATCAAGGCACCCAACATTACCGAATTGAGCTATCCCGTTATCCCAGTCTCCAGCATCAAAGAACTCCTGGTGATCATGAAGGTGACAGAGGAAATGTTGCCGCGCATTACGTGCCCTGCTCTGCTCGTGACATCACGCCAAGACCATGTCGTTCCACCAAATAACGGCGATTTTATTCTCAGTCGCATCAGTAGTCAGGAGAAGCGCATTCTCTGGTTAGAAGAGTCCTATCATGTAGCGACGTTGGATAACGATAAAGAGCAGATCATACAGGAGAGTATTGCGTTTATCAATGCGCATACGCCAGTACGCCAGTTTAGAATCACCCCCACTTACCATTAATCATTTTGTGCATCAGATGATTTGATCATCAGTCCGTAGCTGCGCAATTTATTGCGCCGTGCCCCTTTCACATTCTCCGTAGCTGCGCAATTTATTGCGCCTGTTTGCTCTATTCATAACTCTGTCACAATAAATTGCGCAGCTACGGCATGTGTTCATACTTCTACCTTTCTCAATAAATTGCGCAACTACGGCATGTGTTCATACTTCTACCTTTCTCAATAAATTGCGCAACTACGGCATGTGTTCATACCCCCCGATCCTCAATCCTTCAGATCCAGCCTCCACACACTACGACCATGAGTAGCCGCATAGAGCACACTACCAGTTGGATCGATGGTCAGACTATAGACCGCAACCATAGGTAGACCAAGGGCCGCTGGACGCCACAGCTTACTCCCATGATCCATGATAGCAACACCAAAGTCTGTCGCAATATACAGATCGCCGTGATCATTGTCATAGGCAATACCTGTCACCGGCGCATCACCCAGATTATGACTGATATCAACCCAGGCCGCCTTATTGGTCGCTGGATTATACGTCACATCGAACACATGACCCGCTGTGCTTGGCGTATACGCATTATAGCCTGAGAAGGTCACAAAGGCATGATAAGGGTTCTTAGGATCGACCGCAATACCGCTGATGAAACGCGCGGGCTGTACAGCGGTATCCAGACGTGTGAAGGAGACGCTGGCAGCAGCAGCATTGGCATTTGTTGATATGAAGAGACGACCAAGCCGTGTCGCCACCCACAACGTCTTCTGATCGGCGGGTGTGCGGCCCAGCGCGACAATAAAACTACCACCTGATATAGTGGTAATTTTGTCTTTACCAAAGGTCGCGTCGGAGAGATTCTGACCTATCGGTACCCAGTCGCCACACTTACTGGTATTGACAGCAGTGCTCGTAATTTCATTACAATTTTTATCCAGATAAGCTTGATCACCACCATCATCCTGGGTACGCCAGACGTGCTCCAGACCAGCAAAAACTGTCCCACCCACGGCAGGATCAGCAAGCAGCGGAATATAGAAAGAGCTGTGCTCACGACTATTCTCCAGTGGCTGAGTAACCAAGTCCCATCCAGTTGGATCATTGCCGTGGAAATTCACGTCTCCATTAGCACCAAAGTAGGTGTGGAACCGAATATGCGGATTAACATAATCGATGGCGCTTTGACCACCATCACCACCCACTGTTTGCAGAGACGTAGAGCCATTATCAGACTGACCATTGAATGCCCAGGTACCGTTATCCTGAGTCCCACCAATCAGATCCGTTGTTGGAGCCAGTGGATTCACGCTGACGCTCTGGAACTGAAGTGTTGCCAATCCAGCATTCAAGCTGGTGATATGGGTGGGAATCGCCTTCAATGAGATCTGGCACTCGGCAAGGCCCGCAGCATCCAATCCTCGCTGACCACATTGGCTGGAAGCGTCGATGAACTGTCCATCAGTCCGTACCAATCCACCATCAGAGCCAGCGAAGGCAATGTCAGGATTGGTAGGTGAGAAAGCCAGCGCGTGCTGGTCAGGATGCATACCCAATGGAGGACTCTGATTGTCGTTCGTCATGTCAGTAAAGGTGACGCCAGCATCAGTGGAGCGCTGTACTGTGCGACCGTTAGACGGTTGGTGTGGTATAAAGATTTCGTCATACATCATGGACCCACCCAACCAGACTCTATCTGGATAGCCAACAGGTGACTCAACATACATGTCGTAGCTACACTGCCCCCCGCAGAAGCTGTATGAAGTATAACCAGCGGTACCCTGTTTAGGATTAGATAGTGCAAGCCAGCCAGGATTTTTCTTGCCGTCAGTCAACGTACTGGCAGCAACATTGGCATTATCCACCCGGAATAAACCAGCTGCGCTCGCAGCACTATCCACAACATAGATGCGGAGCTTGTCACCCATAGGAGCAAGCGCAAATTCGGTACGAGATATAGAGCTATTCGCCCCAAGCCCACCACCAACGGATGCAAAGACCAGCTCAAAAGCTGCGTTCTCTGTCTTGCGGTACAAACCGTAGTCAAACATGGAGAAGTAAACACGCGCAGGCAGATTAGCCGCCATGCCAGTACGGTCAAGCAAGATTTTTGAGACACCACCCCGAAAGAAGTCGTTGCCATTGGGAAAACGCGGATTCGGCGTGTCACTGGTATTAGCAAAGACCAGCTTAAAAGTTATCCCCCCATCGGTTGACTC
>VBJK01000249.1 GCA_005879655.1 Chloroflexota bacterium
TCCAATCCTTTTTGAAGGACAGATAAACCTTTTGTAAATAATTCTTTTTGAATGAACTTGCCGTCCAAAAATGCAATTAGCCGTAACAATTTGCTCGCTAAAGGATCAATTTCATCAATTGCCTGAAATGACATTTCCCAGGTAGATGCAATGGTGTGTTTATAGTATACTGATTGATGAGTGAATGAAAGTCCTTCTTTAAGCGCTTTTGATTTATGCGATTCAAATAGTGAGCGATATTTTGCGATTGAAATGCCATTTGCTCTGATGAAGCCTCCAGCTTGTTCTATGGCTAGTGGATGTCGTCCCAGAGTTCCAACAAGCGCCATAGCGTCGAAGAGATGTTTTGATTTACTGCATTTTATAAGTAAATCCTTTGCGTCGTGTTCTGTCATCGATCGAACTTCCCAACCGGATTCTGCCACTTCTCCAACGGCAGAACGACTTCGACTGGTCACCAAAACACATCCTCCATTTCCTTTTGGAATCAGAGTGCCTAAAGCTTTAAATGCCCTAATTTTGACTTTTGAACGTGTTGGTGAAAGATGACCGTAACTTCCCAAACTGTCAGCGTTGTCCAATACTAGCAACCATCTCGTCTCTAGAGTATTTTCAAACCACATTTGTACTCGCTTGGCAATTGCTTTGTGATTTGGTTTGTCATTGAAATTGAGATTCGCAAATGATTTGAATGTAGGATTATTGGCAAGCTGAATGTAGCTTGAAATAAGTGTATTATAATCATCTGCTCGCAACCAACAAATGATGTCAAATTCCTTCTGATGACGATAAGCATATTCAATGGCAATCTGCGTCTTGCCAATTCCTCCAAGACCGTGTAACACGTAACTGGAAGTGATATTAGGTGTGGCATCTTGGACCAAATATCTGTGGATCGTTTCAAGTATGACTGTTTGGCCAGTGAATTGAACATTTCGAGGATAAGGAACAATGAAAATTGGAAGATGTTCGGATTTTAATTCTAAAACAACACTATCAGAACGCTAGTTCAAACAGAGGACAAACTTGCAATTTGTGGATTCTGTAAAAGTTTTGCTATTTTTTGTTTCAGCTTTGATAGATCGGGATGCGTCATATAACTTTTGGTCAATGCAATCATGTCCTCTAATTTATCCCATTCATCAAGCCCAATTTTCGACATTCCTTGTGGAACATTTAAGCGAAAATAATTACCATCTAAAATAATTCTCTCAGGATTGTCTGCTACTTCGCGATGAGTGATTTCGCAACTTGTCAAGCATTTGACACAATATTCTGCTACTGCGACTTGGAACGATAGCTTTGGGGATGTCTTTCGAAGAATGGCATCGATGAATGTTGAAAGCTCTTCGCTCTTGTCGTTTAATTGAAGTGCTTCTTCAAGCCCGGTACCAATGCTGATGACACATCCAATTGAACGAGTCGGCCAGATATTATGGACTTCAGCTATTGCTTCTTTAGTCGGATTGTTCCAACCTGTACCACCGTCTCCATACCTGTCATCATCGATTAAAATGGATGGGAAAAAAGTGGGGGCGGCAGAAGTGGCTCTGGCAGCTTGCCAAATGCAAGCAGGAAAGGCATCCTCAGTTAGCGTGTCGTAAGTGCGCATCCGGATGGCACCACCAGTTGCACGCAGACGACTAGAAACAACAAACGTATGACACAAATCGGGACGCAAATCTTTGAGTTGAGCATCAGGCGACAGACCCTGACAGGAGCTTGAGACGACTTTTTTTATTTCCGTGATGAGCACGTTCTCGTCGAAGGTGGAGATTGCGATTTTTGATTTGCTTGTAAAAACTTTTTGAGAGAGGGTTTTGTAGTTTTCGATAGCTTCGTCGACAGACTATAATGAGTTAATAAGAGTAAAAGAAAAGGAAAGCTTGCCATTCTCAATCTTCCCAACATTAGAGCAATCAATCCTCCAGTACTCGTACCGCAAATCAAATCAAAATAATCGCAAGGTCGAGGAGATAAGTTTGGAGAGTCAGGATGGTCAAAACGATGTTGTCGCGCGATCTGTGCCATCAATTCTTTCAAGATATAGAGACTTGAAATCCCCCGAACTCCTCCTCCGTCCAATGAAAGGATTCTCAATGGTGTTTCCATTCTATAAATTAATACGTCATTGAAAACCGCGGAGATTTTACAAGCTAGAATAAGCGAAGATGTAAGTGTAGAATCTCGACGATGACGAGAAATGCGAGGTTCGTAAGACAAAAGGCTTTTCTTTGAATGATACACAATAACAAAGGGACCTGCAACGATGCCGTAAAATATGTGCACGTACGCTGTGATGTGAGTGGGGCGATGGAGGGAAGGGATGAGGAGATCATTCGTTGCCAAGAAAAGTTTAATTTCATGTTGAGGTGTTTTCACCTGTGAGCCAATGAGAAGCGAGAATCCCCCACTTCACCCCCTTTTCCAAAGGAAAATTCTTCACTCATCAAACTTCGTCGACGTCGGTTACGAATTTTTCGATTTCGGGCGCTCACGGTCTTCCAACAACTCCCGGTTCCCTTCCATCGTCTATAAACCTCCGCCATATAAATTCTGATCGCTCGACATGCCGCCAAAGCGAAATTCTGTCGCTCCCGCTGCGACTCGGCCTACGCGTGTCGCAAAAACAAGGGGAGGAAAATTGATCACCGCAGCCGTCAGAGGCATGGGCCGTCAACCAGCACCTTCTCCTCCCCCTCGCGACTTCACATCACCTCCTCCATTTGATGTTGATGCATTGGGCGCGGTGGTTTCAACTATGCCGCAAATCCAGGGGCTCGATAACCGTTTCCGAAATCTTGAATCAATTATCGATGCGAATCAGCGCGAATTTCGTTCCTCTCTCCAAGATACATTCACTCAGTTCATGGAACGGTTCGATGCATTAGAACAACGTGGCATTCCCTCAACTCCATCGACGCCAAGTCGCCAAGGTCAAGGTAATCCCGTCCCCTTTAATGCTCCTCGCGATGTTCTCTCTCGTTGGTCCTGGGTCGATCAAAAGCTTGTCGAAGATATATCCAGCGGAAAATTCGACATTCATTCCCTCCCAAAACTCCATCGTGACGAGGAACCACGCAATGCCAATGCGAAGAAGAATACGGAAGGTCTTCATATTCCTGCCGACGGGGGTTTACCCCAGATAGTTACTGGTCGTACGAAGATGCTCGACGCCTTCCCCGACATGGCGACATTTTCCAGTGCGTGGATGATCTATGTCTCCATCCGCTCCTCTTACGACTTAGAAAGAGGTCCCGCTCTGTCATACTGGACGGAAAGGCTGATTCATTATTACCAAGGGTTTGAATGGCCTGCTTGCCTCAATTATGCGATAGCGTATTTCATGAAGCACCAGAATGCATCCCCGGAGACATGGTATTCCATCGACCCGGAGCTCGTCACGGACCATTTCGTTGGCGCAAAACGAAATTCCTCCATTGCTCCTCAACATTCCAAATCATCCTCCAAGAAGCCGCGCGACCCGAGTAACTCTGTCACCAGGGGTACTGACGTTTGTCAGAATTGGAATCGTCCTGTTATCGGATGTAAGTACAAGGCTCGATTTGATGGGGATATGTGTGGACGCAGACATGTTTGCTCCACCTGCCACAAACGCGACCACAAAGCGTTTGAATGTCCAGATAAGCCTAAGCCCTCCAATTGACTCCCTAGGCGCTGTACCACCTTA
>VBJK01000250.1 GCA_005879655.1 Chloroflexota bacterium
GCAAGGGCTTGGAGTGCCGCCCACGCCAGGACGGGGCGGCTTCTTTCTGGATCGATCGTCCAGAGCTTGCGGAGCCAGGGCTCGTTGCGAGGATCCTGAGGGTCAACGAGATCTAGGACGGAGAGGGAAGCAAGAGACCCCAACCAGGCGTTTTCGTCTTCCGAGCCGTTCTTGAAGGCTAGACCCAGCGTGATCTCGGTCCGCAGGCGGACAGCAGGATCGCCGATCAGACCCAGAGCCTCAGGTGCGTGGTCCGCCGAAAGCCAACCGTACCGCAGAAGGGCGCTGCACAGGCGATCTCTGAACAGCCCGGCGGGTTGCATGCTAAGGAAATCCGGAACGATCTCGGGATAGCGGTCCGAGAGGAGATAAAAGACGGTCTCCAGGATCACCGCATCGGGCGCGTCCTGCATGGCCAGCTCATCTAGAACACCCGCCAGAGCCTTATCGTTCAGCCGATACAGCAAGAGGAATCTCTCGGGCTCCGTGTCTCGCAAGAAGCGCTTCAGGGTGGGTATAGGCATTCGATCCATCACGGCGAAAAGCACCGGGATCAGGCCCCTCTCCTCGACTTCTGAATTCGACCCGTTGCCGACTTGCTTCAACAAGTCGGCGATCATTTTGGCGACTTCCGCCGCTCCGCTCCAAAAAGGTCCCTTATTAGCGTGTTCGGAGAGTACAGAAAGTAGCCGAGACAAAAGGGCTTCGCAAGCCTCCCTCCGTAGCGCCCAGGAAACTGGACGCAGAAAGAGCAGGCGCTCAAGCGCTTCTCGGATTTCTGGAAGAGCATGCCGGCCGCTGCGAGAGGCAACTAGATCGGCGACCTCCGGCATCATTCCTACGAGCTGAGCATCCGATGCCACGAGGCCGGCGGCCTGTACAAGCTGATCAAGAATCTCGCATTCGGCTCGCTTCGAGCCTCCTTTGTTCGGACTCTGGAGCATTCGCCAAGACAACCGAAACAGTGCAAGGTATTGGCTCTGCTGATTTCCTATCGGGGCTAGGAGAACATGCATTTGGTGAGAAGGAGTACTTTTTGGTGCCAGCAGGGATCGCAGACCAATGATCTCATCCTGAATACATTCATCGGTCGCCGACGTTTCGAGCAGCGATTCCAGATTGCCAAGATTATTGGCTTGCATCGTCTTGATCCGAAGCCCCAGACGTGTAAGGTGCCTCAGGCTTCGCGATGAGATGGAGCGACAGACTTTTTCGGCAAGGTCCGGCAGATTGGTATCGATCAGCTTTTCGGCAGTGGATGCGCGAACTTTGTCGGCTTCCTCGGCATTCAGGTCGGAGGCATGTCTAGTGTATGAGATATCTTTAGCCAGGACGCAGAGGCGAGGGATAATCTGCGTCAGGAACTCACTCCGAAACAGCAGGGCGTCGGACTCTGCCATGGAGAAAAGAGAGAGATAGACGTACGAGTTCTCGAGAAGATCGGCCAGTAGTGATACGTTATCTACCCTCTCTATTATCTGGAGGAGGTCATTGGGGTCGGCCTTCCGCAGCACACGCTTCAACTCATCCCCTAGATCGAGAGGAAGATGAGTCGAAAACAGATCGAGAAACCGGCAAAGATCCTCAAGATCCACAGCATAGTTCAGACCGAGCAGGGATTGAGAGAGGCTCTGAACCTCTCGCCGAATCTCTACCTCGGCAAGGCCGTGACTGGTCCCGACAAGACGGAGTTTCCAGCGGATCTGAGGGATTCCAGGAGGGAGAAGCTCGATCATTTCTTGTATCGAGCAAACGATTTCAGGATCTCTTTCAGGTACTAGGCTGGCGATGCACAAGGCGGTCTTCGTTTCGGTGTCGGAGACCTGCTCGACAAGCGCTCTGATCTGCTGATCGGCCAAGGTGCGCAGGAAAGGGCCTCCCCTATTTGCGATCTCCATCGACCAAGGGATGGGACCGTTTACACTCCATCGCTCCCAGAGATCACCAGCCGCTTCCTCAGACGTGCGGGTCAGCGCGACCAAAAGCGAGAGACGGCAGAGCCAGTTAAGCTCAAGATCCCTCGATAGCCCTTCGACGAGCGCCAGGACAGCCTCGGGGTTTGGTACATCTGCTTCGCTGGCGAGCACTTCAGGCAGGTAACTCTTCAATAGATCTGGACTCTTGACGTGCCGGAGCGCTTCCCAAAAATCAGGGTCGAGCGCGCCACGTCGCTTGACGTGACATTCGGCTATTGAGCCCCAGATCGCGTCATTCCAGTCGGGACGTTCACGCAGGATGCCTGAGAGAGCCTCGGCGGCGGACATGCCGAACTCCTGTGCTACAACGACGACGCCCCATAACTGCTTTTCAGCCATCTGTTCAGCAAAAAAAGGATCCGCGGGCAGCGGCAGCGTAGCGAGATCGAAGGTGAGACTCTGGGTGAGTCTCTGGAAGAGGAGCGAGCTTGGCTCCAGAGTGCCGGCGATCACCGCTTTCGCTACGGAACGTTCCAAGGGATCTGCCGTGCGGTTGATGACCTCCATGGCGGCCACAACTTGGCCGCTTCGAGCTAACGGCTTCAGGAACCGAAGAAGATCCTCAGCCATTCCTCGAAGATTAATGGCAAGCAACATGAAATGGATGAATCGGCTCCAATCCCTTTCAGCAATAGCGGCAGGGACGGCGTACCTCTCGATATCGTGCGAGCTCTTCTCAAACCCGTTGAAGTATGCCATCTGTTCCTTCAGAAAGGAAGTCTCCGCCAGTTGATGGAGCATTCCACGGTGGTTCCCGTCTCCATCAAAGTGAGCGACAAGGTGAGAGTAGAGGTAGTTGCGCACTTCCCATGTCCGGTGGCCTCGTACTACGCGCTCTGCTGCGTCGTCTCGTTCGCTCGCGCGCGCTTCCAGGTCATTATCCTCTACAAGATGATAGGTTGCATGGCAAGCCTGCGGCTTCCAAGAGGTAGACGAGGAGTCATCAGGGTTTTCGAGTAGTCCGAACCGGCCCCGAAAAAACGAGCGCATTCGTAGACGCGGATGCCGGCCGATCAAGAAGGAGTAGCTGACGCCCCCTACTCCACACCAAGGCCAGGAAAAGAACCAAAGAGCTGAAAGTAGGCGTAAGACGAGAGCTCTGTGCCAAGAGAGGAGTGATATTCTGCGAGAGCCGAACACATCGAGTTGTATCGAGATGGCGCCCATCGTGCTGAGGAGTAACTGAACGTTCCGATTGCTTGTCGCCTGGCACAGGAAGACCAGCCAACTGGCGGAGATAACTATATTGAGGCTCCAGTTGAACAGGTGAAGAGGTTGGGAAGCCTTGGCAAGCTGCGGTGGTGAGAACCGAGGGTTGGACGTGGCGAGCGGTCCGCGGTCGGCCACACCCCTTGTCGCGCTCTTTTCCACCAACCAGTGCCAAGCGGGAAGAGTGTAGACCCCGAACAGAGGTACGCCGGAAAGGACGAGCCTACAAATCCGTAACCAGCCCCTGATTGGATTCTCCCGAAACGAGAGACGGTGGTCGAGAAGCCACCCGTTGAAGATGCACAGACCGAGGGTGGTTAACACCAGTGCCCCACGATGGTCTACTACAAGGGGCTCAACCAAGTCGAGAACAGTTTCAATCCCTTGGGCTCTGCATTCGACACAAGATAGAAGGTAGGTGACGCCGAACAAAACATGCAAGCGGACGATTCGAAGATCGGATTCCGCGATCCGTGCATCGGTGG
>VBJK01000251.1 GCA_005879655.1 Chloroflexota bacterium
CCTGCCAGCAGTTAAGGAACCATGATGTCGATCTGGCGATTGCAGGCGGAATAACGATTTATTCGCATCCAGGAATGCTTCTCTCCATGCGCAATGCCGGGATGTTGTCCCCTACTGGAGTGTGCCGCCCCTTCGATCATGCTGCAGACGGTATTGTCGTGGGAGACGGGATTGGCATCGTCATCTTGAAAAGACTCCAAGATGCAGAGCGCGATGCAGACCCGATCTATGGAGTGATACAAGCTAGCGGAACGAATCAAGACGGACAGACGAAAGGCCTAACCGTTCCCAGTTTTCAATCTCAAAGCCAATTGCAAGAAACGATCTATCGCAAACATCGCATCGACCCGTGCGACATTCAATACGTCGAAGCACATGGTACAGGGACCAAATTGGGAGATCCCATAGAGATCCATGCACTCACGCATGCCTTCAATAAATTCACCTCCAAAAAGCGCTTTTGTGCCATTGGTTCTTTAAAGGCTAACATCGGTCATGCAGGAGCAGCAGCAGGAGTACTGGGCCTCATAAAAGTGCTAGTGAGCCTGAAGCAGAAACAGATCCCCCCATCCATTCACTTGAGCAGGGAAAATGAGCATATTGACTTTGCGAATAGCCCAGTCTATGTAAATACAGCATTAAAACCCTGGCCACTCAATGCCAATGGCTCCCGTATGGCTGCTATTAGCTCATTTGGTTTCAGTGGAACGAATGCCCATCTCGTGATCTCCGAGTATGTTGCGAAAGACCAGCGGGCAGGAGCCTCGCCGTACCCCTCCGTACAGATAAAGATAAATGAAGCGACACCCGGAGTATTGATCCTCTCAGCAGAATGCCAGGAAGGCTTATACTTGTACGCCAGAAAAATCAGAGCCTTTTTGCAGAAGCATGGTGAAATCAATCTAGCAGATCTCCTCTATACTTTTCAAGTTGGTCGTGAGAGTAAGTCGTATCGTTTGGCTTTCGTGGTCACAAGCAAAGAAATGCTTTTAGAGCAATTAGAACAACTTGTGGCAGGAGACGATACTACCTATCTCAAGAGATGTGTGAGAAAAATCACCAAGCAAGAGAATTTTATAGGAGATACCGAAGAGGGTCAGGAGTTTATTCAAAAACTCGTCCAGAATAAAAGACTGGAGAAGTTGGCAGAACTGTGGCTTTCTGGAAATCCCATCCCTTGGGAGGGACTCTATCCACAAGGTTCGGTCAAACGTTTAGCTGGCTTGCCCACTTTTCCTTTTGCCAAGGAGCACTATGAGATTTCCCAGATTGATCTTCTGCATGGCTTTGGGAGCCGACCGTTTTCCCCTCAAGAAGAGACGCAGACAAGGCTTCTGATCCCCAGTTGGGTCGATGTGGCCATCCCCAGACAGAGCTTGGAAGATCCAGCTCCCATTCGTGCCTCCTCGCTCGTACTGCTGTGCGATCTGCCAAGTATTCTCCCCTCACACCTCCAGGCTCAGATGCCTCCAGGTGGGCGTTGCCGCAGCCTGTCCAGTTCGCAGTCACATCGAGGACTACGCTTCCAAGACGCAGTCATTCAACTGATCCAAGAACTGCAACACCTGCAGCAATCCAAACCAGCGGGACCGGTGCTGGTACAGCTAGTGGTGGCCGACAGCGAGCAGCCATACTCGCTTTCCGCTCTCGCAGCGGTCCTCAGGGTGGCCCAGCAAGAGTATCCCAAACTCCGAGGACAACTGATCGAAGTAGAAGGATTGCCCGAGGAAGGAGAATTGCTCGTTACCCTCAGGAAGAACCAGCGCAGATCCCAGGAGTCGCATATCCGCTATTCTTGCGGCAAGCGCTGGGTGAGAGGGTGGCAGGAGCATCACGATGTGACTCCTCCTGCCAAGATCCCCTGGAAAGAAGGCGGATGCTATCTTATCACTGGAGGAGCTGGCGGCTTGGCCCGGCTCTTGGTGCAAGAGATTGCTCGGCAGGTCGAGACGGCCAGCGTCATCCTCTGTGGTCGATCTGTGCTCTCAAGAGAACAGTGTATGCAGTTGGAACAAGAGACGAGCAGTGGCATTCGCATCGACTACCAACAGGTGGATGTGAGCGATGGGCCAGCCGTACATGCTCTCATTGAGAGAGTGGTACAGCAATCAGGACACCTGGATGGGATCATCCATGCCGCAGGCCTCATCCACAACGCCCGCTTCTTTGATAAGACGCCAGAGGAAATACAGGCAGTGCTCTCTCCCAAGGTGATGGGGGTCGAACATTTGGATGAGGTAAGCAGAGGGCTTCCCCTGGACTTCTTCATTCTGTGTTCCTCCCTCTCCGCCGTGCTGGGTAGTATCGGGTTTATCGACTATGCAGCAGCCAATGCCTATCTGGATGCCTTTGCGCACGCACGCCAGGCATTAGTTCTGTCAGGGGAGCGGCAGGGAGAAACGCTCTCGATCAATTGGCCGTACTGGGAAGCAGGCGGAATGCAAACCGATGTATCGACGATACAAATGATGCGGGACCTCGTGGGAGAAGAGCCGATGGGGACAGAGACGGGGATAAGGACCCTCTATCAAGCTCTGGCTTGGCGGCAGGCACAGGTAGTGGTGCTGCATGGACAGGTAGAGCGCATCAAGCAGCAACTGCTGTGCTGCTCCCCAGATCTCCCTATAGGGGTTGGGCTTGCCCCTCCCTCTCCTGTTGAGAGCACAACTGACCCCGGTCAGAAGGGCGGGCAGGAGCGGAGCCTTGTCCCTATGGACAGACTGCGCCAGATCCTGACGCACCTGGTTTCCAACATCCTCAAAGTTCGGGTTGAGGAGATCGATAGCACCATTCCACTCACGGAGTATGGCTGTGATTCGATCACCTTCACGCAACTTGCCAATCGTCTCAATCAGACCTATCAGCTCAATCTGACCCCTCCTCTCTTTTTTGAGCTTTCGACCATAGAGCTTCTGGCTCAGCATTTGCAGGCAAACTATGCTCACATCCTCGCTCCCCACTTCGCTCTCGCATCTCCTCTGGCGGCTAGAGTGACCCAAAAGGACTTCACACCGCCACTGGTGAAAACAGAGGAAGTATCCCCTGTCGCGCCCGTGGTCAGAAGACGACCTCTTCTTGCCCGTTCGCTCATACAGGGGTCAGAGCAACAGATACCCACAGCCACTTCTCCCATTGCCATTATCGGCATGAGTGGCCTCTTCCCCCAGGCTCCTGATGTGCAGAGTTTCTGGCACAATCTGCTTGAAGGCAAAGATTGTATCGGCGAGATACCAGCCTCGCGCTGGGATTGGCAGACCTCTTTCGGCCATCCAGAGACTTCAGTGAATGCGACAAACATCAAATGGGCCGGGGTGATAGAAGGTGTTGAGATGTTTGATCCTCTGTTCTTTGGCATCTCTCCGCGTGAAGCCGAGCAGATGGACCCGCAGCAACGGCTCCTGATGATGTATGTGTGGAGGGCCATTGAGGATGCTGGGTACTCAGCAGAAAGCCTCTCAGGAACAGACACCGCTGTGTTTGTGGGCACGGCGAGCAGTGGCTATGCTGAACTGCTTTCTCGAGCAAGCGTGGCCATTGAGGGCTATTCTGCCACTGGTCTGGCACCGTCAGTGGGACCCAACCGCGTGAGCTATTTTCTCAACCTGCATGGACCCAGCGAGTTGATTGACACAGCTTGCTCCAGTTCCCTGG
>VBJK01000252.1 GCA_005879655.1 Chloroflexota bacterium
AAACCTTTTCGTATTTACAAGTTCCGTTCCATGCGTCAGGATGCCGAAATTAAGGGACAGGCCATGTGGGCAGCCCGGTCTGATAGCCGAATAACGAGGATTGGCCGATTTTTGCGCTCCACCCACCTGGATGAGTTGCCGCAATTGTTCAATGTTTTGCGCGGCGATATGAGCCTGATAGGCCCTAGACCAGAGAGAGCAGAATTTGTCGCGAACCTTGAACAGACCGTTCCTTTTTATCGCTCTCGCTTAGTCGTCAAACCCGGCCTCACAGGCTGGGCACAGGTCAAATATCCTTATGCCAGATCAGACAACGATGCACTAATCAAGTTGCAATATGACCTATATTACATCAAACGACAGTCATTTATGCTTGATTTGTCCATTATCTTGAAGACAGTCATTGAGGTACTATCTCTTCGAGGTTCATAGCGTGACCATCGAAAAATTAGAGCAACGCGCCGCTTCGTGAAGGAACAAAAATTATGACCATTGAGCAATTATGGAAGATATTAAAGAAACAGTGGAAGTTTATTCTTCTCTGTTTCTTACTTGGAGGGATAGGCACTTTTGGTGGCAGTAAGCTTATGAAGCCAGTTTACCAATCAACTACGCTTATACGAGTCTCTGTTAGTTCTGGCACTAGCCAGGCATCTTACGATAATTTATTAGCAAGTGAGGAGCTTGTTGCCACAGAGGCAGATCTGGCAACCAGTACTCCTGTGCTCAGCGAGGTCGCATCCCATTATCCGGGTCTAACAGTGAGCGTGCTTGTGACTGAGGTTTCCGCTACACCCAAGGCCAATACACAGTTGTTTGGCATTGCTGTCACTGATCCAAGCCCAACCCAAGCGGCTACGCTCGCCAACGATATCGCAGGAACATTGATAAAACAACAATTGCAGGCCATAGGGCAGCAAAACTCTCAGGCTCAGCAAAATTTACAGCTCAATATCGACCAGACGGCCAAGCAGATTAATCAAACTACCGCGCAAATTTCTGCGCTACAGGCATCGAAAACCGACCAGACTCAAATTTCTCTTTTACAGGCGAAACTGACTGGATTACAGCAACAATATAGTCAATGGCAAAGTGCTCTAGCTCAACTTGAGTTGTCACAGGCACAGAGCGGAAAGATTATGCAGATAACTCAACCAGCAGAGCCTACTAGCAAACCGGTACGCCCAAATATCCCGCTCAATACCGGCGGGGGTTTATTAGTAGGTTTATTCCTGGGAGTTTTGTTAGCCTTGCTGATTGAGCAGTTGGATACCCATGTACGCACTCCCGAGGAACTTACACAGCTCTTGGCATGGCCAACACTGGCAACTATTTGGCGTCATGACTCTGCAAAGATGGAAAACCTCATCGGGCCGACTGGACATGAACCTAATGCCGAAGCCTACCGCATTCTGCGCACTAACATCGGCTTTTTGGGCGTTGACAAGCCAGTACGCTCCATCATTGTCACCAGTGCCCTTCCAGGCGAAGGGAAGAGTACTATTGCAGCCAATCTGGCTATTTTTATGGCGAGGGCTGGAAAAAATACGTTGCTTATCGATGTTGATTTGCGCCGTCCGATGCAGCATACGCTTTTCAATCTTCCACAGGAGAGAGCAGGTTTGAGCAATGCCGTTCTGGCGTTGGGTAGGCCAAAGCCACCGCAAAGTCCCTTTCCGCAAATAATGAAAATGCCGCCACAGAATGGTATCACTCCTTATACTTTGCTTGAACAACAATATGGGGATATCGACCCTCATACCTTCCTTGAGCCTTTTGTTTGTGGTGTCGGTATTCCTAATCTCTGGGTTATGCCTTCGGGACCACTCCCTCCGAATCCTTCGGAGTTCCTTGAATCGCAGTCAACAAAACGTTTGCTGGCAGTCGCCGCGGATTGTGGAGTCGAGATGCTGATTATTGACGCTCCTCCTCTTATTGGCTTCGTTGTTGACACGATGCAAGCTACTAAAGAGAAACTCAAGCAGATGAAATCCCTACTCAAGCAGTCAGGTGCTCGTGTGTTTGGCTGCGTAGCCAATAAAGTTCAGCGCAAACGCAACGATGCCATCGATTATTATTACGTTCCAAACGCAGATAAGAAAGAGAGGGGCGCAAGGAAGAGTTCATCTTTGCCGCCTGCTCATCCTGCCTCCATGCCAATGGAAGCTCCCTCTGCACACAGATCGTCTGCAAACTCCCGTCAGGGATAACCTAAAGAACAATATATATGATTGACGTTCATTTGCATATCTTACCCGGAGTAGATGATGGGCCGGAAACGTTGGAAGAAGCCCTGGTTTTGGCTCAAGCCCTGGTGCAAAACGGCGTTTACGCTGCGATTGCAACTCCTCATTATAACGATGAGTTTCCACGGCGTTCGGCTGCTGAAATCCAGGGACGTGTCAATGATTTACAGCAAGAGTTAAATCGCCGCTACATTCCGTTGCGTCTCTTTGCTGGTCACGAGGTGCTGATTAAGCCTGGTCTCATCGAGGATATCCAGACCGGGCGATTGGCGACACTTAACCACAGCCATTATCTGCTCTTGGAGCTATGGAACCATGCATGGCTTCCTGAAACTGAGCGTACCATTTTTGAACTCAGAGCAGGCGGGATAGTACCAATTCTTGCTCACCCTGAGCGCTATCGGGTCTTTCAGCAGGAGCCTCAACGTCTTGCTGCTTTGCTTGAGCAGGGGGTGCTAGCTCAGTTGACAGCCAGCAGTCTTCTCGGTGTACAGGGAAAGACAGCACGCCGTAGTGCGCAACAATTGCTAAAAAAAGGATTGATTCATTGTATCGCTTCTGATGCACATGGTCTTGGCAAGCGTCCCCCAGTTATTTCAGAAAGCTTACATGAAGCAGTAAAGCTAGTTGGCAGGGAAAAGGTGTATCAAGCCGTTGAGTACTGTCCAATGGCTATTATTAACGATAGACCATATAGAGGATAAATAGGCATGACAGCAAGAGAAATGGAAATTGTATGAGAAATACAGCACAGCTAGCTCAAAAAGGTGGAACTTTGAGCAGATTTTTTTCGTCTCGGTTGGTACTCACAATACTAGCCAGTGGATGCATACTCTTACTGGGATTCGTGCTGGGTACTCTCAATGTTGCATACAGTGTTGTCATTGCAGGCTTCTTTATAATGCTGATGATCTTCCTGCTTAAGTTAGACGAACTTACTGTGGTGCTGATTGTAGCTGTCCATATTTTTATTGACTCATACCTCGCTTTTGATGTATATCAGGTCGCGTTGTTACTGATGTTGACATTCTTTGCTATTCGCTACTTTGGTCGCTCGACAGATCGGCTATGGAGCACCCCCCGTGCAACTGCGCTTTGGTTCTCGTTTCTGTTATTGAATATCTACGCTACTATTGAAGGCGGCGATTTCAATCTCCGTAATGCGTTTAGCTTCTATTTAAATATCATCCTCAGTCCATTCCTTCTGTATTGGTTAGGCAATATGGTTGCAAAGGATATTTCATCGTTGCGACATGCATTTCGCTGGATAGCAATTTTGGCAACATTCATGGCAGTCCATACGATTATTGAGGCAACAACTGGCCAATTTTTATTTGAGGTTACGCGCTCTGGTGCCGCCGCCAGTGCGAACTCCACTTTTCAAATACCAGGATCAAGTCTCTTGCGTGCTGATTCATTTCTCGGCAATCCAGACGCAAATGGACTCATGCTTAGCACGAGCTTTGCCTTGCCTCTGGGACTCTTTTTAGAGAGTAGGCAGCTTTGGAAAAAGATCATCTACCTTCTGGAAGCATTGCTGATCTTGCTGGCTCTACTATTTACGTACAGTACTGGTGCATGGACAGCGGTAGGCATTGGCATGCTGATTTTCCTCTTTCTCACTGGAAAGAAGCGTTACGCAGTACTCTTGCTTGTAGTGGTACTGCTGGTAATAGGTATTAGCTTTGTACTCTTGCCGTCACACATAGAAGCATTTCTTTCTCACTCTAGTAGCGATGGTCACCTTTCACTACACATGGCAGACTGGCAAACAGCATTACGAGTGATTGAAGCATATCCCCTCTTCGGTGTGGGATTGGGAAACCAGGCATACCTCATTCGTGCAGAACCTTATCGCGTTCCAGAGCAGTATATTCCCCTGGCAGAACCAGATAATTCCTTCGTACAGTGGGGGGCAACTTCTGGCATACCTACTATGCTGGTATTCGTCGCCCTTCTGATAGTGGTTATTTGGTATGCATGGCGCAACTGGCAAGCCATTGATGTCTGCTATCGTCCTCTGGTTGCTGGAGGGATGATTGCTCTGATTGTACTGAGTGTGGGAAGCTTGAGTACAGATGGCTGGACTGACTCGGCTGCCATGGGCTATCTTGGCTGGCTGATTGCTGGTCTGGTCTCTTCGACATTTATTGGACGTGATCTGAAGAGACAGCAGTTGGATGCGGTTGCATTAACCAACTTTCCTGCTTCCCAATCTAGAGCGTTTGGAACCACCCTGGACTCCATTGAAATGGCAGAGACCGTACAAGTTACTAGCGTGTCGCCAGAGGCATCTCAGAAAGGCAGAACAGAGTAGGATTCGGGATATGCATGAACGTGTAGACAACAGAAAGAACAAGTTGACAGCTCAAGCAGGTAATAGGAGACGTTTTCGTAACTATCGTAACATATTTGTACCTTTTTCCGAGACCCAAGATAAAAGCGCAATTGCAACGATGAAGATGTCTGCTATCGAAAAGGAGCAGATACCTACTCTAGATGAACTATCTACGGTAGTACTACCAGCAATTGATGTAACACAGCTTACTACTCAATTAGATTTACGAGCTATACGTGTCTCATCTCTGCCCGTACCAGTAGTGAAAATTGGCAAGCCCATAGGGACCAGAGGTCCTACTAGATCTACGCTCCCTGCTGAACAGCTATCAGAAAAAGCGAGCCAAATCACCAGTGACACAGTAAGCCTACAAAAGGAGGCAGAGAAAGGCCCTCTTGCTCCAGTGCTTGACATGCTTAAAAGCTCTGGCATTTACGCTCTGGGCGCTTTTGCTTCTCCCCTTATTTCTCTAACCATCACGCCATTCTTGACAAATCATCTCTCAAGTAAGAATTATGGTGGTTTGGCTGTTTTGTATACCATCATTGATCTGGTGACCATCATTACACAGGTTGGGCTTGTAGGAGCTTTCTTCAGAGCATACAATGGCGATTACGAGTCACCGCAGGACCGCCTAGCTGTGCTAACGACTACCATCATTCTGCTCTTGCTTTTCTCACTACCTGTGGCTCTCTTAATGATGCTGGCAGCCTCATCGATATCAGTACTTCTTTTCGATAGTCCATCTTTCAGTGAGCCAGTGAAACTTACAGCTCTCATTATTTTTTTTGAAAATCTTACAGTGCCCGGTATTTCATGGCTACGAGCAGAGAAACGGGCCGGACTCTTTTCGTTTCTGTCTATTGCCAATCTGCTGGCTGGTCTAGGTACGAATATCGTGCTGGTAGGCGTCTTTCATATGGGCGTTGATGGTGCATTGCTTGCAAAAGGATCAGGCTACTTTGTCACAGTAGTCTGTACATTGCCAACTTTGT
>VBJK01000159.1 GCA_005879655.1 Chloroflexota bacterium
CTTCCAACAGTTCTTTGCTAAATTTGAGGTTTTCCGACCCTCCATCCATCACAGCTTTTAGGGGACATCCATGCCGACAAATAACATCTTCAAACAAGAATTTTGCCACATTCCTAGAGTTGTTTTCTTTTAGTGCGCGTCCTTCTACCCATCCTGTTAAATCACACCTCGCAATTACAATAAACTTGAACCCGTCCTTTGTCTCCGGCATGAAAACCACGTCGATTCCGATCTTTTCGAAGGCTGTGAGACTGAAAGTAGGATGTAAAGGCTCCTCATAACGTATACGGGCCCGCTTCTGGCATTCGAGGCAAGATTTGACAAATTCACGTACATCTTCGTACAATCCTTTCCATTGATAGCGGCGAGACACATTTTCGAAGGTAGTGGGCACCCCGCGATGCGCAACTTCGTCATGAATTCCCCGAATTGCGTCCAATCGTTGTTGCCGTCGTCCGAGTACGCGTTTGGGTGGCATCCCGCGTTTTCTAGACCGTTTAAACAATAGCCCGTCACGAACCAAAAAGCCCTCCGATTTCCGTTTTAATTCCCGATATTCCGTCTCAGAAAGACCCTCCGGTCTTTGCATTGTTTCCAAATATTGCCCAAGCATAAGATCAGAACCTTCATATTCCCCCTGAAGTAGCCAGACCCGTCCAATAACCTGAAGTGTATCGAGTGTATCATACGTAATACTGTAGATTTTGGAGTCAAAGTAGGCGTCCACATCCTCATTCTCCTCAGGATCTAGTTCCGAAATTCCCCTTCTAGACAACGCATCAGCGCCTCCATTCTTGTTCCCGGCGACATGTTTGACATCGAAATCGAATAAACGTATGTAGGTTAGCCAACGAGTGATCATTGCATTAGGAAGGTCATTAGGCGGTTGGTTTAGAAGCCACACTAGTGTCTGCGCATCCGTCTCCAGCTTGAAATGTCGCCCGTACAACCAGAATCTAAATTTTCGTAAAGCTTTAAGTAAACCTCGACATTCCAATTTAACAGCATCGTATTTCCTTTCAATATCATTCCAGATCCCACTTTCATAGCGTGCAGGGCGTAAATTTCCATCTGACTGTACTTGAGATAGGATGGCGCCCCATCCTATAGTTGTAGAAGCGTCCGTATGCAGAATAATTGGTAGTGCAGAAGGTGAAAAATCGACCGAAACAAGCACCGGGGCCGTAGTGATAACCGTTTTTAGTCGATCCATAGCCGATTGTTGCTCAACCCCCCATTCGAAAGTTGCATTTTTGCGAAAGAGTTGGTAAATGGGAGCGGCAATAGTAGAAA
>VBJK01000160.1 GCA_005879655.1 Chloroflexota bacterium
TCTTCGTATTCCAGGACTAATTTCCTCATCATTATAGCGAGATTTGGGGCCCTTGATGCCCGCGTCGTCGATGAATAGGCGTACTTGATGGGGAATCTGTTTACAATGAACTTTGCCGACAACCCGTTGAAATGTTGCTACTGAATTACACCAACCTTGTGGAAGGCGAGTCTGTCTGACAAGGCCGACATCAGTGAGGAAGGCAGTGAGGTCTCGAGAGCAGGGGTCTAAGAGGATTTCATTATAACCTGAATAATAGTCGACTGCAGTAACGATTGGGTGACATGCAAAATCCTCTGAAAATTCGTCAACTGCAGGTGGCATTCCAGAGTCCCTAATTGTAACTTTATTAAGGGGTTGAACATCATTAATGAACCGATAATTCCCATCCTTCTTTTCAACCAGAAAATAGCGGCTGCGGTAAGGACCGTTGGAGTATTCTAGTAGGCCGTTCTGTAATTTTTCGCGAACTTGCTTCGTGGCTTCCTGTTGCATGGCGCGGGGAAGTCGAATATTTTGCTGTTGCCAAGGCTCATGAGGTATAGTAGGTATTTTAACAGGAGGTTCGATTTCGGGGTTGAGGAGGCCCATTTCGGAGTCATCGAAGGCAATGGCCCCTTCGTATTCGAATAAAATATCAGTGAATAGCTGCTTTTCAGGTTCTGATAGAAAATTTCCGCCGATTTGTAACCTAGCTAATCGTTCGGGGGTTAGACGAGATCCCTTCGGGACCAATTTCCCAGACTGGGGACCATTCCCGAAATTTGCTTGTCCACCAGGTCTTATTCCATCCGGTAAAGCTATATTTACAGGGTGTACCTTCCGATCCTTTCGTTTATAGAGGGTTCGGACATAGGTTTCCCATTGACGACGGAAAAGGACATTTCGTAGTATAGGAATAGGTGTATGTTCGATAGTAATAGAACGCGCATGAACTAAATCGTAGTAACTGTTGTTGTAAATATCGTAGTTGTAATAATCGTAGCTGTAATAATCGTAGTTTTCAGGAGGTCTCAACTGATGAGGGACCACTCCACCTCCGACAGAGCGGCCCCTTAGACTTTTAAAGCCTGTACCTTTCTTCCAACCGTATCATCCAATGGTTCCCTCGCAAATTGACGATTCCTCTCATGATTAGGCCTAACCGCGGTAAACTCGACCATCCTCCTCCCATCCAAATTGCGAATTGTAAATTTGCAAGAGCCGTCATCTTCATTGGAAACATTAGCTCTTGCAGCGCGATACCAAGGTCTTCCGAGAATGATATCGCTATTGCAATGTTTGACCACGAATAAATGCACGGGAATTTCCACTCCTCCTATGTCAATCGGGACATCATGGCAGACTCCAATGACTCCGGCGTCTCCAAGTTTAGCTTCCGTTTCTTCATTGTAACCTGAAATCCTCCATGAAATCTCCGTGTCAATCGGAAGCTCCAGCTCATCGAATGTCCGCTTTGCAACGAGATTAACTTCTGATCCATCATCCAATAATGCCTCAGTTTTAAGCTGTTTGTCGATAGTGACTGGTGCCCTCCCGGAGGCACACGCGTATAGTGGAGTCGCAAATTCCGTAGAAATAGACCTAGAGTAGGCCCCCGATTTTGGTGTCGTAGCATCGGACTGTGTAGCATGATACTCCCCCTCTGTGTTAGCTGTCGTAGAATCATTGATAGGGACCCGTTTCTTGCGTGTCTGCTCGTGCATGTAGCCAGCTATACCCGGTGCCACAGCCACGATATCGCGTAAAGGTAGAGGAATAATGGTGTCCATAACTCGTTCACCAACTTGAGCAACAGAAACTGTTTCATTAATTTCGGAAGCTAATCGGTACTTTTTGACAGGTTTCTCGGTAGGATTATCTGGAGGTTGAATAGTCTGAGAGCGTGGTGTGTCCGTTGTAGACTCGTAAATCGGTGCCAGTGAGGGTGGTTGAACATCGTCTTCCAATCTAGGGCGCATGCGTCGCTTCAAGATTTCATCTCTTTTTCGTTTTTCATAGACATCCACCTCAATAATCTCCTCTGATTTAGTACCCTTCTCGAAATCTATTTTAGTAAGATGAATAGTAGAGGAATTTCCAAGCTGGGCGATAGGTTCGACAGTAATCGCGGTGACATTAGATATCGGAGAAGTAGTAGTTCGAGATGATGCTTCGTAGAGGGCTCTTATGCCACCGCGACCATGATTGAGTGGAAATTCTTCCCCAGTTGACGCATTGATTATTCGATACTTCTCATTAAGACGAACTTTCCCATCGCGAAGATGTTCCATGAATGAAGAACAATCTCTACGGTGAGTGTGATCGTTGCTATTGGTGCAATCACACCACGTGCATCGAGGAATAGAGGTTCTGTTGCCCGAAAAAGATCTTGATCCCGGAGTAAATTGAGAAGGTTGCATTGCCCCTTGAATGAACAACACAAGTTCGGAGAATTGTTTGGTAAGTGCTGCAATGGGATCCGATGGTGCTGGCGGGGTAGGGTTTGAACTGGAAAACATGGGAACTGAGAGTGCCGTAGGCGTCGTAGGCGTCGGAGGTGTCGTAGGTGCCGTAGAAGATGCCGTTGAGTGTTCCCTGGCATTAGATGCTGCACTTGGTGCAGAGGGAACAGGAAACGTTAGTATTTTTGGGGGTACTTCAATTCCATCCCTAGCTGCCTTTTCCGAGTTGTATACCGTCTGCTTCTGGATTGCCTTGGCCTTAGTGAGAATAAAGGTTTTGAGTGCTTCAAAATCCGGATCCTCAGTGCCAGTATCATGAGAACTTAGGCGCCATTCCCGTGCTGCACAAAAATCCAAGACCTTACCACGAAGATCCTCCGATAATCCATCCAAAAGACGATTAACGCGATCAAGGCTAGACAAGGCACCCTTTTGAACAAGAGCTTCTGAAATAGAGGAATATTTGAGAACAAAAACATTGAGGTCTAGGCGTGGGGCATCGCGAATAAGTTGATTAAGAGTAGCCGTGGTGTCCTTCTGTTGGTCATGTTGCCAAAATAAACCTTTTAGTTCCCCTTGAAGGGTCATCCAATTACCTGACATGTAGCCATCAAGAAGCTCGACTACCTCCTTGATGTCGGGAGTACAATAATCCGGTAACCTACTGCATTTTTGAGCATCGGCGAGACCGCAATCATCGCATTCATTGCCCCAACGACGAATGAAATCTGAAACATTGGTACCGTCAAAGGATAGAGCTTCGGGAGAGTTGGGACGCGCCATTGCGGCGTACATGCGGTAGCCTGGAGGCAGTACCGGAGTCGTAGGTTGGGTGGGAGTAGCGCCCGCAGCTGTCTCGGTAGGGGGCATGATAGGCGTGTTGATAGAATTGACAATTTTCGAGTGTTTAATAGGGAATAGAGGCTTTTGATCGATTGATTTTTCGAGTGAAGATAAGTCGCGATTGTTTAGATTCGTAGCTGTTGGAATTCTTGATTTTTCGAAGGCTTCAGGAGGAACTTTTGTACTCGGCTTGCGACAATCGAAATAATTTTCAGATAAGAGATAACGAGACTTTTGACGATCATGATTCATTAGTCCGCTATTCCTAATTCGACGAAAAGACAGGCGTTGTCGGTCACCGCTATTCCCTTTTTGGTGAAGAGATAAGCCCGGTCTATCATGAAAAGATAAGCTCGGTCGATCATCGCTATTCCCATTTGGGAAAAAATGTGAAGGCGACCGCTTATCACCCGATAAGCAGTCGGGAAAATTTCCTAAACAGTCGACTAATGGAAGTTCTGAAGACAGATAACAAGACGTTTTTGGACGGCAATGAAGTGATCGACGACGACGAAAAAAGATAAGACTCATAGGTGACCGTTTTCGTTTGAATAATTTTTGATGGAGCGATTCGATAGGCCGCCACTTTGATAGTCTAAACCTTCCAGCATCGGAAGGACCGTAGGAGTTGCCGACACCACTACAGCATCCATATTGCTGAGGCGTGATGGTGTAGAGGTAGGGTAGAACGAGGATTACGAGTTTCGTAAAGTTGTAAACCAAAGAAATAACAAGAAATGCAAGCAGTAGAACTTGCGAGAATTGATCATCGAAGCAGCTTTTGAGTAGTAAGCCGAAAGTAGATTGAATAATTGAGTGTTCCATGCCTGTGGAGCGCATTTGAGTGCTCCTACGTCCAGGCCTGGCCGTATCGAGATAATAGAAATTTTAGATGGGCGTTTGAGGACGTCCGGTTTGACTTTAGAATGGCAGAAATTGACCGTTAGAGGCCAGTGAATTGACGTAAAGCTGTATCTAGTATGACACAGGACTCCTAGCTTCTATAGTCTCGCGTTGGTCTCCATTTGTGGTAACGAGAACTGTTATGGTTTCGAAGCAAAAAGGAATGTATTTCGGCGGGGGAAATCCTCGCCCTATAAACTAAATAAAGCCAAATAACTACGAAATTTCGGGAGCCTAAAGCCGGGTGGTGATGTCCCGCCCGCCTAGTCCGAATTAAAATATATAGTAATTATCTACTATCCGACATCCCTCCCTTAGTGGCACAATTGTCCCATAATTGTGCTCTGGAGCAGAGCGACAGTAAAAAGAAAAAGGAGGATAGAGATACCTTTCCAACGAACTGAAAACCATGTACAAAACCATCAAAACTGATCAAGAACGCACAAAACGAGCGTGTAAATTCCCACCATAAATTTCCCACATAAATTAATACTAATCCTTTACGTCAGAATATCCATATTTTCGATCCCGACACCGTCTCGATCCTCATTTGCCTCCTCCAAATTTCCGCCATCTCCATCATTCTCACCATTACTAACCCGAATTGTATTAGACACTTCTTCCCTGTCGGCGTCCAATTCCCGCCTAGAGTAAAACCGTTTTAATCGATTACCCGCAAAGGTAGCAGCCAGGGGGGTCCCGTCAAGTTCTTCTAGCCGATAGAACGTGGAGTCTGGAGGGATTTCTCGAATTCGGTAGGGTCCCCGCCATTTGTCATCTAATTTTCTGGAATGAGAATGTTCTAATATAGTGTTGTGAAGTAAAACGAGATCTCCGACATTTAATTTCTGAGGACGAATTCGCTTGCTGGCGTCAAAGTCGGCTTTGTTTCCTAAGCGACTATTCCGAAGATTCTTGGCAGCTTGCGCCTCATGAAGATTTCGTTGATCTAGTTGACGAATCCGCGCTAAGATGAGACTCTCATGATCTGTAACTTCCCCTTCCCAATCCACAACACTCCATGAAGGTAGACTAAGATCTATAGGTAGTAAACAATCGCGTCCGTAAAGTAGTTCGAAGGCCGAGAATCCCGTTGTCCGACGTACTGTAATCCGATCGGCCCAAAGGGCTAGAGGAAGGTAGGTAGGCCATTCATCAATGTTGTTGCTGCAGTATTTCGAAAGGGAGTTGACAATCGCAGAGTGGCCTCTCTCGACAAGACCGTTAGATTGGGGATGATACGCAGAGATAACCGTCCGTTTAATTTTATAATCTTCCAACAGTTCTTTGCTAAATTTGAGGTTTTCCGACCCTCCATCCATTACAGCTTTTAGAGGACATCCATGCCGACAAACAACATCTTCAAACAAGAATTTTGCCACATTCCTAGAGTTGTTTTCCTTTAGTGCGCGTCCTTCTACCCATCCTGTTAAATCACACCTCGCAATTACAATAAACTTGAATCCGTCCTTTGTCTCCGGCATGAAAACTACGTCAATCCCAATTTTTTCCAAGGCTGTGAGACTGAAAGTAGGATGTAAAGGCTCCTCATAACGTATACGGGCCCGCTTCTGGCATTCGAGGCAAGATTTGACAAATTCACGTACATCTTCGTACAATCCTTTCCATTGATAGCGGCGAGACACATTTTCGAAGGTAGTGGGCACCCCGCGATGCGCAACTTCGTCATGAATTCCCCGAATTGCGTCCAATCGTTGTTGCCGTCGTCCGAGTACGCGTTTGGGTGGCATCCCGCGTTTCCTAGACCGTTTAAACAATAGCCCGTCGCGAACCAAAAAGCCCTTCGATTTCCGTTTTAATTCCCGATATTCCGTCTCAGAAAGCCCTTCTGGTCTTTGCAGTGTTTCCAAATATTGTCCAAGCATAAGATCAGAACCTTCATATTCCCCCTGAAGTAGCCAGACCCGTCCAATAACCTGAAGTGTATCGAGTGTATCATACGTAATACTGTAGATTTTGGAGTCAAAGTAGCCGTCCACATCCTCATCTTCCTCAGGATCTAGTTCCGAAATTCCCCTTCTAGACAACGCATCAGCGCCTCCATTCTTGTTCCCGGCGACATGTTTGACATCGAAATCGAATAAACGTATGTAGGTTAGCCAACGAGTGATCATTGCATTAGGAAGGTCGTTAGGGGGTTGATTTAGAAGCCACACTAGTGTCTGCGCATCCGTCTCCAGCTTGAAATGTCGCCCGTACAACCAAAATCTAAATTTTCGTAAAGCCTTTAATAATCCTCGACATTCCAATTTAACAGCATCGTATTTCCTTTCAATGTCATTCCAAATCCCACTTTCATAGCGTGCAGGGCGTAGATTCCCGTCCGATTGCAGTTGTGAAAGGATGGCGCCCCACCCTATAGTTGTAGAAGCGTCCGTATGCAGAATAATTGGTAGTGCAGAAGGTGAAAAATCGACCGAGACAAGCACCGGGGCCGTAGTGATAACCGTTTTTAGTCGATCCATAGCCGATTGTTGCTCAGCTCCCCATTCGAAAATTGCATTTTTGCGAAAGAGTTGGTAAATGGGCGCCGCAATAGTAGAAAAACCTTGAATAAATATCCTATAGTAAACGACCAACCCAAGGAACCCTCTAGCTTGTTTTAAAGTGCGGGGAGCAGGCCAATCCACGATTTTCTGAACCTTTTTAACCTCCGGCCGACGGCCATTATAGTCACAAACCATTCCGACAATGTCGATTCCCGGCATTCCGATTGCTGATTTGAAGCCCGCAATTGTCAAGCCGGCCACCCATGCATCCTGCATGAACTGTCTAAAAATCTCTGCATGTTCGTAGACAAATCTTCGTATTCCAGGACTAATTTCCTCATCATTATAGCGAGATTTGGGGCCCTTGATGCCCGCGTCGTCGATGAATAGGCGTACTTGATGGGGAATCTGTTTACAGTGAACTTTACCGACAACTCGTTGAAAAGTCGCGACAGAGTTGCACCAGCCTTGGGGAAGGCGAGTCTGCCTGACAAGGCCTACTTCGGTAAGAAAAGCAGTGAGGTCTCTAGAGCAGGGGTCTAAAAGAATTTCGTTATAGCTTGAATAATAATCGACTCCAGTAACAATGGGATGACAAGCGAAATCTTCGGAGAATTCGTCGACTGCAGGTGGCATTCCAGAGTCCCTAATTGTAACTTTATTAAGGGGTTGAACATCATTAATGAACCGATAATTCCCATCCTTCTTTTCAACCAAAAAGTAGCGGCTGCGGTAAGGACCGTTGGAGTATTCTAGTAGGCCGTGCTGTAATTTTTCGCGAACTTGCTTCGTGGCTTCCTGTTGCATGGCGCGGGGAAGTCGAATATTCTGCTGTTGCCAAGGCTCATGAGGTATAGTAGGTATTTTAACAGGAGGTTCGATTTCGGGGTTGAGGAGGCCCATTTCGGAGTCGTCGAATGCGATAGCACCTTCATACTCGAATAAAATATTAATGAATAGCTGTTTTTCAGGTGTCGACAGAAAATCCCCGCCGATTTGTAACTTAGCTAATCGTTCGGGGGTCAGACGAGATCCCTTCGGGACCAATTTTCCAGACCCGGGACCATTCCCGAAATTTGCTTGACCACCAGGTCTTATTCCATCCGGTAAAGCTATATTTACAGGGGTAACCTTCCGATCTTTTCGTTTATAGAGGGTTCTGACATAGACTTCCCATTGACGACGGGAAAGAACGTTTCGTAGTGTAGAAATAGGTGTATATTCGATAGTAATAGAACGCGCGTGGGCTAAATCGTAGTAATCGTAGTTGTAAATATCGCAGTTGTAATAATCGTAGTTGTAATAATCGTAGTTTTCAGGAGGTCTCAACTGATGAGGGACCACTCCACCTCCGACAGAGTGGCCCCTTAGACTTTTAAAGCTTGTATCCTCCTTTCAAACCTGTCATCCAATGGTTCCCTCGCAAATTGACGATTCCTCTCATGATTAGGCCTAACCGCCGTAAACTCCACCATCCTCCTATCGTCCAAACTACGAATTGTAAATTTGCATGACCCGTCATCTTCATTGGAAACATTAGCTCTAGCAGCACGATACCAAGGTCTTCCAAGAATAACATCACTATTGCAATGTTCTACCACAAATAAATGTACAGGAATCCCTACTCCTCCAATGTTAACAGAGACGTCATGACAGACTCCGATAACTCCTCCATCCGAAAGTTTAGCTTCAGTCTGCTCGTTGTAACCAGTAATCTTCCATGCCACTTCAGTGTCGATTGGAAGACCCAATTCGTCAAAAGCTCGTTTAGCGATTAAGTTGACCTCAGACCCGTCGTCGAGCAATGCTTCAGCTTCAAGGCGTTTGTCGATTGTGACGGGTGCCTTAGCGGAGGCACATGCGTACAAAGGAGTCGCGAATTCTGTAGAAACAGACCTAGAGTAGGCCTCCGATTTTGGTGTCGTAGCGTCGCCGTCGGACTGTGTAGCATGATACTCCCCCTCTGCATTAGCCGTCGAAGCATTAATAGGGACCCGTTTCCTGCGTGTCTGCTCGTGCATGTAGCCAGCTATACCCGGTGCTACAGCCACGATATCGCGTAAAGGTAGAGGAATAATGGTGTCCATGACCCGTTCGCCGACTTGAGCCACAGAAACTGTCTCGTTGATCTCCGACGCAAGTCTGAACTTTTTCGAAGGTTTATCGGGATTTTCGGGAGGTTGCACTGTCTGAGAACGTGGCGGTTCTGTCGTACTATCCAATGGTACCAATGAGGGAGGCTGAACATCGTCATCCAACCTAGGGCGCATACGTCGCTTTAAAATTTCATCTCTCTTCCGTTTTTCATAGACATCCACCTCAATAATCTCTTCCGATTTAGTACCTTTCTCGAAATCGATTTTAGTGAGATGAATAGTAGGGGAATTGCCAAGCCGGGCAATAGGCTCGACAGTAATCGCGGTGACATTAGATATCGGAGAAGTAGTAGTTCGAGATGAAGCTTCGTAGAGGGCTTTAATACCACCGCGACCATAATTGAGTGGAAATTCTTCTCCAGTTGATGCATTGATGACTCGATGCTTCTCATTAACACGAACTTTCCCATCACGGAGATGTTCCATGAATGAAGAACAATCCCTGCGATAAGTATGATCGTTGCTGTTGGTGCAATCACACCACGTGCATCGAGGAATAAAGGTTTTGTTACCTGAAAAAGGTCTTGATCCTGGAGTGAATTGGGAAGGTTGCATTGCCCCTTGAATGAGCAACGCAAGGTTAGAGAATTGCTTGGTAAGCTCCGCAATGGGATCCGATGCCGCTAACGGGGTAGGATTAGGAGTATTTACCGAGTGTCCAATCGAAGGTATAGGAATCGAGACTGCCGAAGGTGCCGTGGGTGCTGTGGAAGTGCTGGGTGTCGACATTACTGAAGACGTTCTAGTAGAGGGCGGTGATGCTTCAATTCCATCGCGAGCAGCTCTTTCCGAATTGTAAAAAGTTTGGTTTTGAATTGCTTTAGCTTTCGTGAGGATATAGGTCTTGATGGTTTCGAATTCTGGTTCCCTCGTGCCAGAGCCACGGGAACTAAGCCGCCATTCCTTTTTTGCGCAAAAATCCAGAACTTTACCACGTAGATCTTCCGACAATCCATCAAGAAGGCGGTTAACGCGATCGAGGTTAGACAAGGCGCCCCTCTTGACAAGAGCGTCCGAGATTGAAGTGTATTGGAGAATGAAAACATTCAGGTGAAGGCGCGAGGCATCGCGAACAAGTTGATTAAGTGTTGCTATAGTATCCGTTTCCTGATCATCCTGCCAAAACAGGTCTTTAAGCTCCTGTTGAAGGATTTCCCAATTACCTGACTTATGGCCATCAAGAAGCTTAACAGCCTTCTTGATATCGGGGGTACAATAGTCCGGTAGCCTGCTGCATTTCTGGGAGTTGGACAGGCCACAGTCATCGCATTCATTGTTCCAACGATAAATGAAATCGGAAACATCGATACCGTCAAAGGATAGAGCTTCGGGAGAGTTGGGACGCGCCATTGCGGCGTACATGCGGTAGCCTGGAGGCAGTACCGGAGTCGTAGGTTGGGTGGGAGTAGCGCCCGCAGCTGTCTCGGTAGGGGGCATGGTAGGCGTGTTGATAGAATTGACAACGGGATTGTTGCTTTGATAGATTTGATTGTTTTGTGAATTTGCTGAATTAATTATCGCCTGTCTTGTTGTTTTTTCAGGAGTTTTCGGCAAGGTATTTATATTGAAATTGTCAAAACCGGGGTAAGTTCTAGACCCTTCACTGTTTCGGCTGAAAGTTGCCGGGAACGGAGAACGGAATGTTACACTTGCTTTGTTTGATTTAATCGAATCATAAGGCAAGAAGGAATCAGGAGAGAAGCCACAAGACGTTCCAGAACCGAAAGGAAGCGAGCGATAGCGAAAATGTCGGAATCGGCGATGCCGCCGGTTAATAAAGCCAATAAGGTTTGTCCCAGAACCGAAAGAAAGCGAGCGATAGCGAAAATGTCGGAATCGGCGATGCCGCCGGTTAATAAAGCCAATAAGGTTTGTCCCAGAACCGAAAGAAAGCGAGCGATAGCGAAAATGTCGGAATCGGCGATCCCGCCGGTTAATAAAGCTAATAAGGTTCGTCGACAATTTCCCATGAGGGGATCCGATAGGCCGCCACCTCCGCGGTCTAGACCTGCCGTCGGGGAGACCGTAGGTTTTGCCGACACAACTACAGCATCCACATTGCCGAGGTGCTGAGGTAGCGTAAAGGTAGAGTAGAGTCAGGATTACGAGGTTCGTAGAGTTAGTAATGTAGATAAAAATACCGAAGATTGCAAGTAGTAGAGCTTGCGGAAGTTGTTTATCGAAGTTGCCATTAACAAACGATTCAAAAGTAGATAGAATAACCGAGTAGTGCATGTCTGTGGAACACATTCGAGTGCTCCGACGTCCAGACATAATTGCCAAGATAGTAGAAATTTTCGTTGACCCTTCGAGGCCGTCCGTTTTTGACTTTAGAGTAACCGAAATTGACCGTTAGAGGCCGTAGATTGACGTAAAGCTGTACCTAGTATGACACAGGACTCCTTGCTTCTATTGTCTCGCGTTGGTCTCCATTTGTGGTAACGAGAACTGTTATGGTTTCGAAGCAAAAAGGAATGAATTTTGGCGGGGGAAAATCCCGCCCTATAAACTAAATAAAGCCAAATAACTATGAAATTTCGGGAACCTAAAGCCGGGAGGTGATGTGCCCTGCCGGCCTAGTCCGTATTAAAATATATAGTAATTATCTACTATCCGACATCCCTCCCTTAGTTGCACAATTGTCCCATAATTGTGCTCTGGAGCAGAGCGACAGTAAAAGAAAAAGGAGGATAGAGATACCTTTCCAACAAACTGAAAACCATTACAAAAATCATCAAAACTGATCAAGAAACACGACAAAATGAGCGTATAAACTTCCACATAAATCCTAATCGTTTACGTCAGAACATCCATATTTTCGATCCCGACACCGTCTCGATCCTCATTTGCCTCCTCCAAATTCCCGCCATCTCCATCATTCTCACCATTACCAACCCGAATTGTATTAGACACTTCTTCCCTGTCGGCGTCCAATTCCCGCCTAGAGTAAAACCGTTTTAATCGATTGCCCGCAAATGTAGCAGCCAGGGGGGTTCCATCCAGCTCTTCTAACCGATAGAACGTGGAGTCTGGAGGGATTTCTCGAATTCGGTAGGGTCCCCGCCATTTGTCGTCTAGTTTTCTGGAGTGAGAATGTTCTAATATCGTGTTGTGTAGTAAAACAAGGTCTCCGACATTCAATTGCTGAGGACGAATTCGCTTGTTGGCGTCAAAATCGGCTTTGTTTCCCAAACGACTATTCCGAAGATTCTTGGCAGCTTGCGCCTCATGAAGGTTTCGTTGATCTAGTTGACGAATCCGCGCTAAGATGAGACTCTCATGATCCGTAACTTCCCCTTCCCAATCCACAACACTCCATGAAGGTAGACTAAGGTCTATAGGTAGTAAACAATCGCGTCCGTAAAGTAGTTCGAAGGCCGAAAATCCCGTTGTCCGTCGTACTGTAATCCGATCTGCCCAGAGTGCTAATGGAAGGTAGGTAGGCCATTCATCAATGTTGTTGCTGCAGTATTTCGAAAGGGAGTTGACAATGGCAGAGTGGCCTCTCTCGACAAGACCGTTAGATTGGGGATGATACGCAGAGATAACCGTCCGTTTAATTTTATAATCTTCCAACAGTTCTTTGCTAAATTTGAGGTTTTCCGACCCTCCATCCATTACAGCCCTTAGAGGACATCCATGCCGACAAACAACATCTTCAAACAAGAATTTTGCCACATTCCTAGAGTTGTTTTCCTTTAGTGCGCGTCCTTCTACCCATCCTGTTAAATCACACCTCGCAATTACAATAAACTTGAACCCGTCCTTTGTCTCCGGCATGAAAACCACATCAATTCCGATCTTTTCGAAGGCTGTGAGACTGAAAGTAGGATGTAAAGGCTCCTCATAACGTATACGGGCCCGCTTCTGGCATTCTAGGCAAGATTTAACAAATTCACGTACATCTTCGTACAATCCTTTCCATTGATAGCGGCGAGACACATTTTCGAAGGTAGAGAGCACCCCGCGATGCGCAACTTCGTCATGAATTCCCCGAATTGCGTCCAATCGTTGTTGCCGTCGTCCGAGTACGCGTTTGGGTGGCATCCCGCGTTTTCTAGACCGTTTAAACAATAGCCCGTCGCGAACCAAAAAGCCCTTCGATTTCCGTTTTAATTCCCGATATTCCGTCTCAGAAAGCCCCTCTGGTCTTTGCAGCGTTTCCAAATATTGTCCAAGCATAAGGTCAGAACCTTCATATTCCCCCTGAAGTAGCCAGACCCGTCCAATAACCTGAAGTGTATCGAGTGTATCATACGTAATACTGTAGATTTTGGAGTCAAAGTAGGCGTCCACATCCTCATCTTCCTCAGGATCTAGTTCCGAAATTCCCCTTCTAGACAACGCATCAGCGCCTCCATTCTTGTTCCCGGCGACATGTTTGACATCGAAATCGAATAAACGTATGTAGGTTAGCCAACGAGTGATCATTGCATTA
>VBJK01000253.1 GCA_005879655.1 Chloroflexota bacterium
CTCCCAGTTCCCATCTCGAAAGAGCTTTCAACGGCTCTCAAGAGATTGGCGCGGGAGTTGGCTATTCCCATCAAAAGCGTCCTGCTCTCAGCTCATCTCAGAGTCATGAGCATGCTCTCAGGGCAGGGAGATGTCCTTACCGGGCTGGTCTCCCATGGCAGGCCTGAAACTACTGACGGAGAACGGGTGCTGGGACTCTTCCTCAATACATTGCCCTTCCGCTTGAAGCTGTCTGGTGGGACATGGATCGAACTGATAAAGCAAACCTTCGCAGCAGAGAGCGAGCTGCTCGCGTACCGCTGGTATCCCCTGGCCGAGATCCAGAGACAGCAGGGAGGAAACGTCCTCTTTGAAACCCTCTTCAACTTTATGCACTTTCATGTCTATGAGAAACTGCTTGCGGTAGCTCCATATGCCGGGGATTTCCAGGTATTGGGGGCAACTACTTTTGAGAAGACGAACTTTGCCCTCGTCGCTCAGTTTTCTCTTGATCTGCTCTCATCTGATGTACGGCTCAGTTTGGAGTGTAACCCGGCGGCACTGGCTCTACCGCAAATAGAGGCGATAGCGGGCTACTATAGCAGAGTTCTGGACGCTCTGGCGTGTTGGCCACAGGAGCACTATGAGTGGCAGTCTTGCCTTTCCGTCAAGGAGCAAGAGCAGCTCTTGGTGGAATGGAACGCGACCGAGACGGGCTACCCGCAGGATCGCTGTGTCCATCAGCTCATTGAGGAGCAGGTAGAGCGCACCCCTGATGCCGTGGCGCTTGTCTTTGAGGACCAGACACTGACATATGCTGAACTGAACCGACGAGCCAATCAGTTAGCGCATCATCTCAAGGCGCAAGGGATTGGTCCCGATAAACTCGTTGGGGTCTTTATGCAACGCTGTGTCGAGATGGTGGTGGCCTTGCTCTCCGTTCTCAAGGCCGCAGGAGCCTATGTGCCACTTGATCCAAGCTATCCCAAAGAGCGTCTGGCCGTGATGCTCGCCGATTCCCAGGTAGCAATCATCCTGACCAGCAGGGACGTGGCTGGCCTGCTTCCCCCGCCTCTGAGAGAGGGCCTTGGCAAGCCCATCGATCTGGTGACTGATTGGAAGAGGATCTCAACGAGCCAACGAGAAAACCCGCAGGCCAATGTGGCACCTCTCAACCTGGCCTATGTGATTTACACTTCTGGCTCGACTGGCAAGCCCAAGGGAGCGATGAATACCCAGCGCGGCATCTGTAATCGCCTGAGCTGGATGCAGCAGACCTATCAGCTCACCGCCAGGGATCGGGTCCTGCAAAAGACGCCTTTCAGTTTCGATGTCTCCGTCTGGGAGTTTTTCTGGCCCTTGCTTGCAGGAGCCAGCTTGATCATTGCAGCCCCTGGTGGTCACCAGGACCCGACCTATTTGAAGACGCTCATGAGAGAACGGGCGGTGACGACCCTCCATTTTGTGCCAAGCATGCTGCAAGCCTTTTTGCGAGAACCCCATAGGCAGGACTGTGGGAGCCTACGGCAGGTGATATGTAGTGGAGAAGCTCTCTCAAGCGCCCTGCAAGCGGCTTTCTTTGCTACCTTCACCGATCTGGTCCAGTTGCACAATCTCTATGGACCGACCGAAGCAGCCATCGATGTGACCTTCTGGCAGTGCCAGCGAGACCGCAAGGAGAGGACCGAGCTCCTGTCTGACGCCGCGAGCGTCCCCATAGGCCGTCCTCTTGCCAATACGCAGATCTACCTGCTTGATAAGCATCTACAACCTGTGCCGGTTGGGAGCACCGCAGAACTCTACATAGGGGGGGTAGGACTAGCACGTGGCTACTTCAAGGGACCTGAGCTGACAGCTGAGAAGTTCATCCCTGATCCTTTCAGCCGACAAGGTGGTGCACGCCTCTATGCTACAGGGGATCTGGCGAGATGGCGAGGCGATGGAACCATAGAGTTTGTCGGACGCCTTGACCAGCAGGTGAAGCTGCGCGGCTACCGTATCGAGCTTCTGGAAATCGAGGCCGTGCTCAGGCAGTCTTCTCTCGTCCAGGATTGTGTGGTGCTGATGCGCGAAGACGAGCCGGAGGAGAAGCGTCTGGTAGCCTATCCTGTCGTAGCTCAGGGCGAAACGCTCACCACTGCTGATCTACGCTCCTACCTGCAAGATCGCCTTCCGGCATATATGATTCCTGAGACCTTTGTCTTGATGGAGAGCTTGCCCCTGACCCCCAATGGCAAGGTAGATCGGCAAGCCTTGCCAAACCCTCTGCCAGATCAGGATGGGCAGAACAGGGCAGGGGAGGGAGCCAGAACATGGCTGCAAGAACTGCTGGCCGGATTGTGGAGTCAGGTGCTCAGACGCCCACAGGTCGGTATCCATGAGGACTTCTTTGAATTGGGAGGCCATTCGCTGCTAACCACGCGCCTGATCGCACAGCTAGCCGCATTGGGCATCGAGGTGCCATTGCGAGTGCTCTTTGAAGCCCCAACGGTGGCCTCGTTTGCGCAACGGGTAGAGCAGGAATTGAGCAGAGGGGAAGGGATGCAGGTCCCCCCGTTCGTGGCGACTGCACGTCCAGACGTGTTACCTCTCTCATTTGCCCAGCAACGGCTCTGGTTCCTGGACCAGTTGGAGCCTGGGAGCACGGCCTATCTCATTCCCAGTGCCCAGCGTGTGCAGGGAGCATTGCACATCGCGTGCTTGAGCAGAAGCTTGCAGCAATTGGTGCAGCGACACGAGAGCCTGCGCACGACCTTTGAGATGCACAATGGGCAGCCAGTGCAGGTGATCCATGCCACGGCTCACTTTGTCTTGCCGGTCATCGATCTGCAAGGCTTGCTCCTTGAGCACAGAGAGCAGCAAACACGCAAGCTCACCAACATGGAGCGGCAGCATCCGATGTGTCTCTCCATCGGACCATTGCTACGCACTATGCTCTTACGTCAGGATGCGCAAGAACATGTGCTCTTGCTCACGCTGCATCATATCATCACCGATGCCTGGTCTGATCAGGTCTTCGTGCGAGAACTGACCACGCTCTATCAAGCCAACGTCTCTGGGCAGTCGTCTGGGCTAGCTCCCTTACCAATCCAGTATGCTGACTATGCCCTCTGGCAACGGCAGTGGTTGCAGGGTGAGATTGAGACGGGGCAAATGGCTTATTGGAGAAAGCAACTGGCCAACGTGGCCCCGTTGGAACTGCCCATCGATCATGCGCGACCGGCCATGCAAACCTACCGGGGAGCAGTGCAGTCGTTGCGCTTGCCTGCCGACTTGTCTAAGGGATTACAGCAGCTTTGTCGAGCCGAGCATGTCACCCTGTTCATGCTCTTGCTCGCAGCGTTCCAGGTCCTGCTAGCCAGATATAGCGGGCAGACGGATATCAGTGTCGGTACCCCAATAGCCAATCGCAGGCAAGCGGAAGTAGAAGGGGTGATGTCTTGAAGCCTATACCAATCAGGACATCCCCTTTGAGAAGCTGGTAGAGGAGCTTGAACCGGAGCGTGATCTGAGTCGTAGCCCACTGTTCCAAGTGATGCTTGTTGTACAGAATACTCCAGATGGGAGAGAGCTGGCTCAGATTCCGGCTTTGGCAGGCGTGAGTGTTCTCCCACTTGAGGTCGAGAGGACCACGAGCAAGTTTGATCTGACCCTCTTTGTGGCAGAGAGCGAACAAGGGTTGCATTGTCAATTGGAGTACTCTACGGATCTGTTCGAGGAAGCGACCATCACCCGTCTGCTCGCGCACTTCTCTACCTTGCTCGAAG
Organism: Chloroflexota bacterium; assembly: GCA_005879655.1. The sequence continues at coordinate 3,747 of VBJK01000253.1, forward strand.
GTGTGGTGCACAACCCGCACCTGCCTCTGCCTGAGTTGCCATTACTCACAGAAGGGGAGCGTGAGCAACTGTTAGTGCAGTGGAATGCCACGCAGAGCGACTATCCGCAGGACCGCTGTGTCCACCAGCTCTTCGAGGAGCAAGTTGAGCTGACTCCCGATGCGGTAGCACTGGTCTTCGAGGACCAGATGCTCACCTATGCTCATCTTGATGGTGTGGCCAACCGGCTTGCCCACTATCTGCAAGAGTTCTTGATTGGTCCAGAGAGCTTTTTTGGAGTCTTGATGCGACGCTCGGTCGAAATGCTCATCGGGGTACTCTCCATTCTCAAGGCAGGTGGTACCGTTGTGCCAATAGATCCAGAGCTGCCAAAGGCACGTATCAGCTATCTGCTCTCCGATGCCCGGATCACCGTCTTGCTTACGCAGCACCAGCTCCAAGCGCTCTGGCAAGAACAAACCGTACACCTCGTGGTCATCGAGCGGGACTGGCAGGTGATTACCCAGGGTCCAAGCACGCACTCAGAGAGTCAGGTGCAAGCAGAGAACCTTTGCTATGTGATCTATACCTCTGGTTCGACTGGTACGCCCAAGGGGGTTGGGGTACCTCATCGCGTGCTAGTCAACTTGCTCTTCTGGCATTGCCGCCATCTGCTTGGGGGAGCACGTACCCTGCAATTCGCCGCGCTTTCCTTTGACGTAAGTTTTTATGAACTCTTTGCCGCTTGGTGCTCCGGGGGAATGCTCTTCCTGGTTGCAGAAGCCCTGCGACCAGATGTGGCGGCCCTGGCCTGCTTTCTGGAAGAGAGAGCGATCGAGAAGGTTATTCTGCCGGTTGTGATCCTGCATCAACTGGCCAGGGAGATGGCCGTGCAGCAAAGTTG
>VBJK01000254.1 GCA_005879655.1 Chloroflexota bacterium
GCAGTAACCATCGATGACCACCTCGAATACGAAGTCGAGTACATCCTAGACCAACGGCAACACCGGCGCCAGACCCAATACCTTGTCAAATGGGTAGGATACCCGGAGCATGATGCCTCATGGGAACCGGAAGCAAACCTCACGAATGCGTCAGAGACCTTACGACAATTCAAGGCATCGAGGACGATGCCAGGTGGGGGGGGGAGTGATGTCATGGAATGACAGGCCCAAGTCACGTGACCAGGTCAGGTGACTTGACACCTCAGCCTCTCGGCAACTCGGCGGCTTAGCATCTCAGCATCTTGGCGTCTTGGCATCTCGGCGGCTTGGCATCTTGGCATCTCGGCGGCTTGGCACCCAAACTATTTTTATATTCCTTGTGTTCTAAAATTAGCTCCATAGTTAGTGCCAATGCCGAGGTAAGAACCTCGGCAGGAACATGTATAAATATCCTGTGGTTTTCCCTCAGAGAAAGGACAGTTCACTGATCCCCTCTAGAAATATAACTAAGAAAACCATCCTCGAACCCCCTCTCAGACCCGTCGCATTACACTGGTAGCGGGGGAAGGTTATCAAGCACCTCCCACACCACCCAAGAACCCTGGCCTATCAATTTTTCCCTGCCTCAGACTCTGACTCAGACCACGAAGAATGTTATATACACCAAGAAATCCGAAGACTTTCTCGAACAGAATCCCGTTTAGCTCATCTCCAAGAACTACGCAACCCCGAACCCAGAACCCCAGAACCAACACCTCGGAGCCCTATCAACCCCAACCCAGAACCCATGGCCTCCTCGTCCCAGCACGCACACGCACCCCAAGATATGGCCGCGGTCATTGATGACCTGCGAGCCCAGATCGCCATCCTTACTAACATGGTCCAGGCCCAAGCCCCTGCTCAAGCCCAGAACCCTGTTGCTCCCGTCGCCCCCAGAATCAAACCTGAAAGGCCCCCTCCCTACACCAGAAGAAAGTCCGAATCCCTGGAAGCATGGATCTTCCAGATGCAGCAGTTCTGCACCCTCGCCCCAGTCCCTGAAGCTGACCGCATCCCCTTCGCTGCCACTTTCTTCAAGGACCAAGCTGCACTATGGTGGAGGCATTATCACCAAGGCATCAACTGGACCAATGCGGCCCCAGACTGGAATGGGTTCCTCACGGCGCTCCGTGACCATTTCATCCCAGTAAACACCAGCATCAATGCCTATGATCGCCTCCAACGCCTCTCACAGAGGGCATCTGTCAATGCCTATAATCACGAATTCAGGGCCCTGATGTTGGAACTTCCTGACATGGATGATGCAACACGGATGAACTACTACCAGAGAGGTTTGAAGGAAAGTATCCGCCCCTTTGTCGCAATGCAGCAACCCGCCACCTTGGCTGCTGCCGAAACCCTTGCAGAACGAGTTGATGCTGTCACTTTCCGACCCACCACCCGAAACACCGGCCCCCGTCCGAACTATGGGCACCGAGCCCCTGGGGGACCCACCCCCATGGAATTAGACTCCATCTCCAAACTCACTCCAGCAGAAAGAGATCGCCTGCGTCGTACCGGTGGATGTTTCCGTTGCCGCCAAGCTGGACACTTGGCCCGAGACTGTCCCCTTCCCAACCGCCAGAATCCGCGTATCAATGCCATTGATCAAGAAGAACCCACCGAGGAGTCGGGAAAAGACTAATCTTCAGGGCCCCCCAGGCACCCCTGAAGATCCTAACCTCAAGCCCTGTAACCCCAACCCTCTCCAGGAAACCCCAGGCCCTGGATGAGGAGAACACTCGCCCTGGAGGAACAACTCTCGAAATCAGCAGCCTCTATGAGACCTTCACCAAGAAGCCTATGGTACTCCAAGGTACCATGAACCATGCCCCTGTCCGCATACTCATAGATAGTGGAGCCATGGGCAACTTTGTGTCCCAACAAGCTGTGGATCGATTTTCCTTTGCTCTTCATGATGTACCCCATATTCCCATAACATTCGCCAATGGCACTACTGGCTCTTGTAATAAAGCTGCCCTTGCTGCCTATTTACGTTTCCAAGATCATGAAGAACACCTAGACCTTCGAGTTGTATCCCTCCCTCACCATGACATTATCCTAGGGAAACCCTGGCTAGAAAAATGGAATCCCCACATTGACTGGAGAAACCACCACATCTCCTTCCAAAATCCCGACACCACGTTCCTGGTCCACAAACTACAAAGTCATGTGACTCTACCTGAGCGCAAAACCCCCTTGGCAGCAGGATATGATCTCACCCCCTCCGAAGAATTCACTTTGGCCCCTGGCGAACAACAACTGGTTAACACGCACCTTGCCATCGCCATTCCCCCAGGACACTATGGACAACTACAGGCTAGGAGCAGTATGGCCAAACAAGGTATAGTAGTAGAGGGAGGAGTAATTGATGCAGATTATCGAGGACCCATCAAAATCATGTTGCACAACCAAGGCCAGCAACCATTCCAGTTCCAGCATGGTGACAACCCAGTGGCACAGATTATCTTGATCAAAATCATCACCCCTGCTGTAACCGAAGTCCCTTCACTGCCCCCAACAAACCGAACAGGAGGATTTGGGTCCACCAATGAACCCCTCATCGCCTGCATAACCGCTCAAGAACTCGAACACACCCTCCAACCTGAAGACGAGATGTATCTATGCGAAATTACCGAATCCGGAATAGTATCCACCAATGCTCTTGATCCTCGGGTGCGACCCCTGCTCGCAAAATACCAAGACGTATTCCCAGAAGAACTCCCAGCAGAACTCCCTCCCCAACGCAACATTGACCATCGTATCAGGCTAACCCCAGACAGCTCTCCCCCATGGCGACCCATCTACCGAATGTCCCCTGTGGAATTGGAAGCCATGCGCAAGGAGTTGGACAAGTTGTTAGCAAACGGATCCATAGAACCCAGTGTCTCACCCTATGGAGCCCCAGTCTTATTCATCAAGAAGAAGGATGGGGAGCTCCAGATGTGCATTGACTACCGAGCCCTCAACAACATCACCATCAAGAATCGCTTCCCCATCCCCCTGATTGATGACCTCACAGACCTACTCCATGGTGCCAAGATTTTCACCAAAGAAGATGTGGAAAAAACTGCCTTTCGCACCAGATATGGACACTTCCAATACCGAGTAATGCCCTTTGGACTAACCAATGCACCAGCCACCTTCCAAGCCCTTGTTCAAGATGTGCTACGCCCTTTATTGGATCGATGTGTTGTAGTGTATATCGATGATATCCTTATTTACAGCCAAAATGAACAAGACCACACACAGCACCTCCAGCAAGTCCTCGACCTCCTGAGACAACACCGGCTATACGGTAAGATATCTAAGTGTGAATTCTTCAAGGAAGCAGTAGAATACCTTGGACACATCATATCCACCAATGGCATTGCCACTGACCCCAAGAAGGTAGAAGTTGTCAAGAACTGGTCCCCCCCCAAGAACCTCAAGGAACTCCAATCCTTCCTGGGGCTGTGCAATTACTACCGCCGATTCATCATGGACTACTCTCGAATAGCCACCCCTCTCACTGACCTCACCCACAAGGATGTGCCATATTACTGGTCACCAGAAGCAGAAACAGCCTTCCGAGAGATCAAGAACCGGATGACAACCACTCCTGTGTTATGCATCCCTGATCCGAACCTACCCTTTACAGTCACCACTGATGCATCGGACTTCGCAGTAGGAGCGGTACTCCAGCAAGATCAAGGACAAGGACCTCAACCAGTGGCCTATACCTCGAGGAAGATGAACCCAGCAGAAAGGAACTACCCAGCGCATGACAAAGAACTCCTTGCTATCATGCATGCCCTTGCCAAATGGAGAGTTTACCTGCACGGACGACCCTTCACAATATATTCTGATCATGCTACCCTGACACATCTAAAAAACCAACCGAACTTAAATGCCAAGCAGGTAAGATGGTTAGGCAAAATGCAAGATTTTGACTTCAAGATTGTCCACATCCCTGGAAAACAGAATATCGTCGCCGATGCCCTATCAAGACAACCTGACCTAAAGGTCCTTGCCATGACCCGAGCCACCCTCCATCACCACCTTGCCAAGCAGATCAGGCAGTCCCTCGAGCAAGATGAAGAATTCCAACCGATAATCAAGACCCTCCAAGGCCAACCTGTCAAACCTCCCATACCCGCAACCCTCTTGAAGCACTACTCCCTGCAACATGGTCTCCTACTCTATGACCAAACACGCACCTGCATCCCAAAGGGCCCTCTGCGCATGCAAATCCTCCATGATCACCATGACATCCCCACGGCTGGACACCAAGGTATCGAACGAACCTATGCAGCTGTCCATGACTTGTTCTATTGGCCTCGAATGAACAACGAAGTACGACAATATGTCAAGACCTGTGACTCATGCCAACGCATCAAGGCAAGCCAACAGTCCCCAGCTGGATTACTGCAACCCTTACCCATACCCACCAAAGCATGGGAGCAAGTATCCATGGATTTCATTACCCAGCTCCCCAAAACCAAGGCCGGACATGATGCCATTGTGGTCTTTGTGGACACCTTCTCCAAAATGGTACATTTCGCCCCAACCAAGACCACCGCCACAGCTCCAGAGACAGCCAAACTTTTTTTCGATTGCATCTTCCGATTACATGGCCTACCCCAATCCATTGTATCTGACAGAGATGCCAAATTCACCAGCAAATTCTGGCAGACTCTCTTCAAGACCCTAGGAACCAAACTCGCCATGTCCACAGCATTCCACCCACAAACTGATGGTCAAACGGAAAGAGCCAATCGAACCCTGGAAGACATGTTAAGAGCAGTAGTAAGTTACCGACAGGATGATTGGGATGACCACCTTGCCGCAGCAGAGTTCGCATGCAACAATGCC
>VBJK01000161.1 GCA_005879655.1 Chloroflexota bacterium
GTATAAGGCACTTCAAAGGTAAAGGCGAACTCCGTATTGCCCGGTGGCAGTGCCGCCTCGCTGGCGAAACCACTACCGGCCTGAAGAGAACGATAGCCGTCAAAGCCACTGCTCAGGTTGATGTTACGCGTTCCCGACGGCAATGAGAAGAAGAGAGCCTTTGGCCGTCCCTGAGTAGCATCTAGAGAACCAACAAAAGTGTGGGTATCCAGATTTTTGAAGGCCAGAAATTCGGAGACGGTGAATGATCCTTTCTTTGCGTCAGGCTTGCCGATCAGCATAGTCGTCTGGAGTACTGCAACTTTCGACGTGTCCGAGCTTGCCTCGTAGACCGTCAAATTGACCTGCTGTTCCGCTTTGCTATCAAGCGTCACAATACTGGAGACATAGTGAGCACCTTGATAGCGAATATAGATGGCATACTTCATTGTTTTGTCGGTAGACAGGCCAGTGAATGAGTAAGCACCTTGAGCATCTGTCTTGGCGGTGGTCAGATCGCTAGAATTATTGCCCTGCGCCATTTGTAGCGTAACTTCTTGTTCTGCAATGGGAGTATTATTGTTCGTCCCGTCCAGCAATTGTCCGAAAATATGTCCTTGTCCTGTCGCTAATGTATGTGCTGAAACGGGGGAGAATGGGCATAAAGAGATGAGAAATATAAGGCAGAGAAAAAACAACCCGTAGCCGCGCAATTGATTGCGCCGAATATGTCGCCAATATCTATCGTAGCTGCGCAATTGATTGCGCCGAGCGTGAGGTGTATGTGGGTCCGCAGGCGCAATCAATTGCGCGGCTACCGGAGATATTGGCAATGTGCTCGGCGCAATCAATTGCGCGGCTACGGGTTGCGTAATCAATAATAAATTATTCTGCTTCATCTTTATCCTGCTCTTTGAGTTTACGCAACTGTTCCTCAATTTCAGCATCAAGTTCTTGCTCATAGCGCGCTTTCAGGGCGACGAGAGCTTTGCGCATATAACGTTCACGTAGCGAGCGATAGTCAGGCTCGGCAATATTGCCAAGCTGATAATCCAGCTCGACTTCTTGCAGAGCTGCACGAGCCTGCTGTTCTTGTTCTGTTGGTGACTTTATGGTATGCTCCTGAGCATCGTCAACCCCATCCGTCGCGTTGCCAACCCCATCTGTAGCCGCGCAATTCATTGCGCCATCAGCGGGCACATAGCGAAATAATGGATAAAGCACGAAAACCAGGGCAATCATGCCTAGCAAGACGGTAACTGCAAGAGCCATTATTGCGCATCCCTTCTATGTGGCACAAAGAGTACGTCATCCGCTGCTAATTCTGCTTCAATTAACGCACGGTACCGCGCTTGATCGTGCTCAGTGAGCGTAGCTAGTCCTTGTACCTCTCTGGCATGGAGTGTGACATAATCTAGCGACAACTCTGCTTTTTGCCAATCGCGTCCGACGAAGAATAATACTATTACACCGCCACACAAAAGTACAAGTGGCATGATCCATGCTAAGAGCGTAAAGCCCTGTTGGGGAGGCAACCATACAATCTGGTTGCCATAGCTATTGATGAAGTATTGAATTACTTCTTGTTCAGATTTGCCCGCTTGCAATTGTTGGCGAATCACGAGGCGCATATTCTGAGCCAACGATGAGGGAGAGTCCGCCACCGATTCATACTGGCACACTGGACACTTCAGTTGCGAAGCCACCTCGTACACCCGTTGATCGAGCGTTCTGTGCGTTGAGGCGTGGATCAGCAATGCTAACCAAGTGACAGCAACAACCAGTGTGAGAGCTAGTACTAATAATAACCAGCGCTGCTGCTGACTCTTCTGTTTCATACCACCGCCTCCTCATCCTTCGCTGTTGTTGTCACATGCGCAGTATTGATGGCTGCACGTGCAACGCGTTTGCGTTCAGGCCACCAGCAAAGAATTCCTCCCAGCAGCATCAACAGACCGCCATACCAGACGAGTGGTACCAGTGGGTTGACGAAGATTTGCAATGTCGCCTGACCGGCCCCATCCCACTGGTTTAGTACCACATATAGATCACTTACGCCAAAGGTTGTAATAGAGATCTGACTCGCGGGTTGATTATCAAAATGGCGATAAAAGACCCGTCCTGGATAGATATAGCGCTGGAGCTGGCCATCCCGCCAGATCTCTAATTGTGCAGTGACTATCTCCTGATCAGGGACCTTCGTATCAATATTGCCCAGATACAGGAGCCGATAACCCGCCACATTCACTTCCTGCCCAGCCTTCAAAAATGCGTCACGCTGAAGCTGAAAGAGGTGTGAGCCAATGACGCCCACCGCGAGCAGTACTAGCCCCAGGTGCACAATATACCCACCATAGCGTTGACGATAGCGTTTGAAGAGCATATAGAGCGCTAATGGATAGGCTTCGCCGTGAGCATGGCGTACACGAGCGCCACGCCACAGTTCATACAGGATGGCACCAGCAGTAAATGTGCAGACAGCAAAACCAATATTGGCAGCTACATCAGTAATGCCAACTATTGGCAGTATGACCGCGCACAGCGCAGCCCAACGCCCATTGCTAAGAGCAGAACCACTGCAAGCGGACCAACAACCTGATTATAAAACGGGGGACCAACCGTCATCGTCTGATGCTGGAATACCGCTGTGATCAGTGGGAAGATCGTGCCCCATAACGTGGCAAAAGCGATACCAACTAGTAACAGATTATTCAGCAGAAAAACACCCTCGCGCGATACAATCGAATCGAATTCTTGCTCAGGTTTCAATGTGGGCAGACGGAAGAGAAAGAGTCCCGTGGAGAAGACGATGACGATCACCAGAAAGGTAAAGAAATAGCTACCAATGTCGGAATAAGCAAATGAGTGCACCGAACTGATCACGCCACTACGCACTTCAAAGGTACCAAAAATGGAGAGCGCGAACGAAGCAATGATCAGGCATAGGTTCCAGACCTTGAGCATGCCCCGGCGCTCCTGTACCATAGTAGAATGGAGAAACGCCGTTGCCGTCAACCAGGGCAACAGCGCCGCATTCTCCACCGGGTCCCAGCTCCAATAGCCTCCCCAGCCCAACACATGATAGGCCCACCAGCCGCCCAGCAGCAGTCCAGCCGTCATGATCGACCAAGCTGCCAGCGTCCAGCTGCGTATCGAGCGCAGCCACTCGCTATGCAGCTGTCCGCTAATCATCGCGGCCACGGCGAATGCGAAGGGTAGCGCAAAGCTCACATATCCCATTAGTAATAGTGGTGGATGCACAAGCATACCAGGGTCCATCAATAGTGGATTGAGGCCATTGCCGTCTAATGGTGCGGTTGGCAGACGCACAAATGGATTAGAGGCATTCGTCAGGACAACCAAGAAAAACGTCTCAATCCCCATCAAAGTTGCTAAGATATACGGCACTAGTGCACGGGAAGTACGTTTGGCGGTGAACACAAAAAGTGCTGAGAACAGAGAAAGTACGAATGCCCAATAGAGCAATGACCCCTCTTGTCCACCATAAAAAGCCGCCGTAGTAAAATACCAGGGCATAGCCAAGCTAGAGTGTTGCGCAACATAGCGCACGCCAAAGTCATGTACCAGAAACGAGATGACCAGCGCAACTGAGGCCAGCAACAAGCAGCAAGTTACCACCAGAGTACTACGTTGCGCGCTGGTTACGAGTTGTGGTAGCGCGCGCAGCGAGCCGAGTACAGCCACGACGATGGTATAAATAGCAAATCCCAATGCAAGGATGAGCGCAATATTACCTAGATCTGAAAAATACACGATTGCCCGTTATAATGTCCCTCAACAACCACCTGGATACCTGGCCGGAAAATGTCCGGCACTACTCCGCGATAGACAACGGGTAACGTCTGCTGGCCATCCATCATGCTGAACTTGATCATTTGTTGCGGATCATTGCGCTGAATACTGCCCGCCTGCACGATACCTGCAACGCGAATCGACTGTGTAGCGCAGGTAGTACAACGCTTCAGTTCAGGGATTGTCATATAGTAGGCCGCGTTCGCCTGCGTATTAGCATACACAAGATAGAGCACAGCACCTAAAATAGCAATGCCAGCAAGGAGAAAACTGAGTGGAGCGCGCTTACGCCGTTGTGGTCGTTCTCGCTCTTCAGCTTTCGTCTGATCCCCGCTTACCGTTAGAGCGGACTGCACGATACGTCCTCCATCAATGAGCTACAATCGCTAGCTCAAATAAGATATTGAGCAAAGCGCCGAGTACGAATACCAGTATACCAAGGGTTAGTAGCAACTGCGGCGCAGCTTTAGAAAGGCGTGTGGCGCGCTTGGCCAACCGACGTACATTACTTTGTCCCAAGTAGATCGCCAGTACAAACATGCCAAGCGCTGTCATGATCTTGAGCGCAAGTATTACAAGATAGGGCCAGCCCAGCGTTGTTTGCGCTAGGCGATCCACAATCAGATAAATACCACTGAGCAATAATGCTGCAATACAACTATTGACCAATTGCTTAAATAATGCCGCAATTTTAGCAGCAACGGCAGGTACTGGCCCTGCACTACGCAATGCCGGAACCACGGCGACAAGATACATAATACTGCCACCAACCCAGGCCGCCGCCGCCAACAAGTGTACAGCGCGGGCACACAAGCGAATTGTTAACGCTAACGCACCCATACTCGTTATCCCTTCGACGATAGGCCCATCTTCGCCAGTTCGAGCTGCAACCCCTTCTCATTCAGCGCCCCTTGCCACTTAGCGACCACCACTCCTTGCCCATTAATAAAGACCGTTTCTGGAAAACTGGTCACGCCATAAGCGATCGCGGTTGCCCCATTAATGGTGTCCCGCACATTCGTATAGGTCAGACCATACTTTTTAGTAAAGGTCAGTGCATTGCTCATGGGTTCAGCGCCATCCACGCCGATCAGCACTACGCCTTGCGCCTGTAATGTCGTCCAGGATTTGGCCATAAACGGTGCTTCTTGCGTGCATGGTGCACACCAGGAGGCCCAGAAGTTCATGATCACTGGCGTTCCTTTATAGTCGGAGAGGTGTATCTGTTTGCCTGTGCCACTCTCATTGAGCATGCCAAGCATAAAAGCAGGTACCTGCCTGTGCAGCAATGGATGCGCATTGTTTGCGCTACTATCATCGAGCATAGGAAGGGTAAAATCAGGTGCCTGTTTGCCCAGCAATGGACTCGCAGATACATCACCAGTCAGTGATGGGTCATCAACTAGTGTAGTAGTATGCGCGGGTGTCAATAATTGTGTCCAGAGCAAGGCTAGCAGGGCAGCATTTAAAATACTAACGATGACGAAAATGGTAATGTTGCGCTTACGCGAATGCTGCTTGAGCGCTACTGGCTCTGTCACAGGCTCACGGGTTTCTATATTATTGGTTGTTGTATCTTTTGTGTCCATAATGATTTGTCCTGCCTGGGATAGAACGTCAGGTAGATTATGGTGCTTGCTCCTGATGCTCAACTTGCAGCCTGGGAACGTGACCTTACAATGACCTGAACGTTAGAGAAATTACAAGCAGAACACATGGAGGCAACAGCAAGAGGAGAGGAAACGACCGGTGAACGGATAGCCTGGTCCACTGCTGAGCCGCCAGGGCACCCACACGGGACAATATCATTCACATAAGGGTTCACAGGGCACCCACACGGGACAAGACCATTCACATAAGGGTTCACAGGGCACCCACACGGGACAATATCATTCACATAAGGGTTCACAGGGCACCCACAAGGGATGCCCCTACAATGGTACGAGCGCGCATCACAGGCCAATTCGTACCATTGTAGGGGCATCCCTTGTGGCCCTGCGGCTGGACGGAGGGGCTTATTTCACCGATCTTGTCCCTTGTGGGTGCCCTGGCGGCTCAGCAGTTACGGGAGAGACCAAGATTTTGCCCTACTATTTTGCTGTTTTCTGCTCGGCAGTCTCGTGACTGACAAATTTGCAGAAGCGGCTCTCATCGCCGCTGACGGTCTTCTCTTGATACAGGAAGACCAGATTCTTCTCATCAAATTTGCGGAAGAAGTCATCCCAGGAGATCTCCTCCAGGGACTCCTCACCGCCATGGCCAGGAAACTCAATCCTCAGAATGCCCACCTCACCGCCACGTTCAGTCCCTTTGACCGTTGCAGGTTTACCACCGCGTGTCTCGGCCCATTTACGAATAGTTTCATGATCGGTTGTTATCGTAGACTCGCTAGCCATAAAAACCTCCTTATTTTTATTTAATCAATCACTAACCAGTAACTCCCCTACTTCACTAGCAGAGAGAGGTGGGGGAGTTACCAATTGTGCACTAGGTTGTTAGCGTACTATGCTGCTGAAATTCACTGAAGAGCGTGACCATTGCCGCATTAAACACGGGCAGATCTTTTGGGCTACGGCTAGTGATCCAGTTGTGATCGCGTACCATCTCCTGATCGATCCAGTTCCCGCCAGCATTGCGGATATCATCCTGAATCGTGTAATAACTGGTCAATGTTCTCCCCCTCATGCAACCGGCAGAAATGAGCAACCAGGGTGCATGACAGATTGCCGCTATTGGCTTCCCAGTTTTATCCATCTGCTGAACAAAATGCTGGACATAGGGATTCATGCGCAAGAAGTCCGCATTGAGTGCACCGCCTGGTAACATCACAGCATCGAAATTACCAGGATTGGCCTGCTCCAATGTCATATCGACATTGAATGTGTCTCCTTTTTCGTCATGACGCATGCCCCTGACTTGTCCAGATTTGGGCGCAATAACAGTGACTTGAGCACCAGCCTGCTCCAAGGCCCTTTTCGGCTCGGTAAATTCAGCTTGCTCGAAGTCGTCTGAAACAAGAATAGCGACTCGCAAATTGCTTAACTTACCTTGCATGGTAGTACCTTTCTAGATCGTCGTTTCTCTCTGTTGCTATGGTGACTCCACTCTGGCACTTGGTTGTATAGTACACGTATCGTTGGTCGGAATGGTTACTGAGCGGTTGGGTGTGCGACTTGCCTATTGCTTGCTCCGTAGAACGATTAACCCCGCAAACCTCCCCGTCTTCCCCTTTTCCATTCGATGCGAATAGAAGAGATCAGTTCGAGCAGTAGTAATACCAGCCACCTCTACATGGTCTTGCCGAATACCACACTCTTTGAGTTGCAGGAGCAGCGCTGCATTCATATCCAGCAAAAACGACCCATCCATCTGTAGTGTGAAGAACAGCCTAGTTTGGTCGCCAAAGCTCTGCTGATATGTAGCAACGACATCATCTCGTACCTGTAAATCATGCTTGCCAAGATTGGGGCTGATTCCTACCAGAATATCGTGGGGATTACAACCGAACGTATCTTGCATTACCGCAATCATTCTCACCGCAATTTTTCCAGCCACGCCACGCCAGCCCGCATGAGCAATGGCCACAACCTGCTGCACCGGGTCAAAAAACGAGACCGCAGCACAATCAGCAACAGGCATCAAGAGCGGAGTATCAAGCAGATTAGTCACAAGGCCATCAGTCGCTGGCAGTACAGTTGTCCGGTCTAGTGCACCCCGTCCGCGCAACGGCTCATTCACCACCGTAATCCTGACACCTTGCACCAATTGCCCAACCGTCAGCGTCTCCAAAGCCACACCGACAGCCTCACAGAGCAAACGCCGGTTCTCAAGCACATGCTCAGCTGCATCAAAGCTGCTCAGTGCCAAGTTCAGACTCGTATACGCCCCTTGACTTACTCCGCCCAGCCGCGTCGAGACGACATTACCCACGTTTGGATGAGCGGCAAAGAGCTGGTACGACAATAGGGGGAGCCGACCGTACCAGTGCAGTATCATGGGCGTATCTAATGGCAGTCTATCCTGGCCATTTATGCGGATTGATTGCATATATCCTCTCCTGAACGAATGTGCTTTAGAGCTATTGTAGCATAAACCTGATGAAAGCAATCCCATAGCATCCGCTCTTTGGCATGTCTCACAAGATATTTTTGATTAAAAATAAAACGATCGTTCGTTAGGTTTGTATTTAGTTGTAGCTTTTAACAGTGAATATTTTTGACTGATACTTGCATAGCGGTCTATACTGTTATATACTACATACATCAAAGTAGAAAGGGCAAGGTGCCAACCGTTGATAAAAAACCCGCACCTGTATGACAGCTCGCTCAAGGCGTTGTTAGAAGGGCACACAGCAGAAATCCTCACTCATCTCTTACCGGAAGTTAAGGTGGGAAAAGAATTGAATAGTGAGGTACTCAAACCGCCACTACGGGCGGACCGTCTCTATCTAGCTCGCTATGGCAGACAAGTATGTATTTTGCATATCGAGTTAGAAACAAGGGTTAGTGGAACAATAGTCTATCGGCTTATTGAGTACTACGGCATTCTTTACCGAAAATACCGTAAGCCAATTGTCCCAGTAATAATCTACCCGTTTCGTTCAAAAAAATCGCTGCCGAAGACACCCTTGGATGTAAAAGTCGGCAGTGAAACAATTCTTAACTTTTCTTTTCGTATTCTAGCGCTTTGGCATTTGCAGGCTCAGCAGTTCCTTGATAAACACGCAATCAGCATGTATGCCTTATTGCCGACCATGCAGGGTGCGACATATAATGTATTGAGGCGAGCGCTAGACGAGATGAAAGATGGCTATGGGGACAACAAGAGACTGTTAGCTGAACGAATCTTATTGTTCGATGTGTTTTTGCTGAGATCTGATATGGTTTCATTAGAAGACAAAGAGAAGATTGGTAAGGAGTTAGAGATGTTTGAAAGCTTAATAGAAGAAAGCCGCTTATTACGCAAGAAAACGGCAGAGGCTAGAGCACAGGCCCTCACAGAGGGGAAAATAGAGGGGAAAATAGAGGGGGAACAACAAGCTATCCTAAAAATAGTGCAGACTCGCTTTCCCTTACTGGCTGACGAAGCACAACAGAAAATCAAGGGGATTAAGGAACTGACTCTGCTAGAGAGTATGATTGAACAGTTCCTTATTGCTCCTGATGAGAATGTGGCTCGTAGTCTGCTTAGGCCATCAATAGCGTAGCTATATTGAGGAGCGGGACTTTCCGCTCCTCAATATGTTTTTGTGGAGGTTTGATATGGGATCGCCACAGGTCAAGTCGGTAGCGTGGTCGTCGGTGGCAAGCGCATAGCCTCTGGTTCTTGGGATAACGTCTGGGCGGCATCATAAGCCCAAAATGACCTACTTCCTTGATCCAGCACAGCCCTTTCTTCGTATCTTCCTCTAGAATGCATAGCGCATATAGGACGCACAACGCATAAAGCAGGCCAGTATGGTAATTTAGATGACTGGCCTGTATAATCAGTACAAGCAGCACATGCTCATTCATGAAACGAAAAAGAGAGGTCATTACACTATGGAAAATGCTCTTCCTCCTACCAGCAACCAACCATCACCAGCACAAAAGATTACCAGCCGCCCGCCGCAAAGGCGAGGACTTTTCTTCATCACAGGCATACTAATCATCGCCATTGCCCTGGCAGTAACGGCCTGCGCAGGGGGTCTTAGCTCCCACAAAGATGTCACTGGCCAGTGGTCAACAGATGTCACGCTTTCACTTGGTGGCTCATCGGGTCCAGGCACGCTCGATCTACAACAGGATGGCTCAAACGTTAAGGGAACATTGCTCTTCAAATCTGGCACTCAGCTTGATCTCAAGGGTACGATCAACGGAAAAAACATCCAGTTAGACAATGACAGCGGCTTTGCAGATATGATGCTCCACTACAAATTGACTGGAACCGTCACCGACGACTTCTCCTCCATGCAGGGTAAAGTCACGTTCAACGGGACGCAAGACCTTGCCGATGGCAATCCGAAAACCACGGATGGACCAGCTGGCACCTGGTCAGCCACACGCGGCTAAGGCGGAACAAGCGGTCGATAAATGCTCTAGATGCGGAACAGGTGAGATGAAATTCACTGGTATATCGGTTGATTCGCTGGGAAAAATAGCTATAATTATGGTATTATATGCATGACAAGTTCCTTACAAGGATGAATAATGGAACTTGAGGGCTTCTTGAAGAGAGCTTTTCTCTTCCAAGAAGAGTGCAAGGAAGCAGGTCCTCATAGAACAAGCGGTTCAAGCTTGGGAGAAATCGCTGTCAGATGAGATACTCTGCACTCATCGCGCCCCAAAATCTGCACTCTTTCTTATATTCAATGAAGAAATGCCCTCGTATTCATCAAAAAGGCTGGTGAAAGCAGATGGCAAAAATTGAGCAGCAGCAGTTTCCCAATGCCGCATCGTATAGGAATAACCAAAATTTCCCTCCAGGTTTTGAAGATCCTGGTGATGAACAGGAGATAATTTATCCTATGGTTATTCCTGTTAACCGGACGTTCTCTGTCTACGTAGTCCTCTTGTTGGTAATTGGTGTAGCCATTGGCTATGCCTCGACGTATTTTGCAGGTGCATCTGTAGGATTATTTGATGCCAAGGTGATCAATTCAGGAGATACCGCCTGGGTTTTAACAGCATCTGCACTGGTCCTGCTGATGACGCCAGCCGTTGGCTGGTTCTATGCTGGCATGGTGACGAGCAAGAATGTTATCAGTTTGATTAAACAAACCCTGCTCATTCTGGCTGTGGTCAGCATTCAATGGGTCCTTATCGGATATAGTCTGGCCTTTGGCAAGGATGTCAATGGGCTTGGCATCATCGGTGGGCTGAACTTCTTTGCGCTGAACGGAGTCGGCTATGCACCCAGTGCTTATGCTCCAACCATTCCCCAGACGGCCTTTATGATCTTTCAGGCAATGGGAGCCATTATCGCGCCAGCTCTAATCATTGGCTCGATTGTCGAGCGTATGCGTTTCCGTACGCTGGTGATCTTTGTGCTGTTATGGACGACGCTGGTGTATGATCCGATTGCACACTGGGTGGTGGGTGATGGTGGGGCAAGCGGGGTGGCTTCAAGGTTGGCCAGGCTATTGTCTCACACAATATTCCCCTGGTCCTGCTAGGAGCTGGTGTGCTCTGGTTTGGCTGGCTGGGCTTTAATGGTGGGAGCGCGCTGGCGGCTTCACCGCTGGCCGTTAATGCCTTCGTTGTCACCAATACTGCCGGTGCCGCTGGTGCCTTGGTCTGGATGGTCCTGAGCTGGGCTGAGAATGGCAAGCCTAGTGCATTAGCGACCGCCATCGGTGCGGTGTGTGGTCTGATTGCTATTACTCCGGCCAGTGGCTATGTTGGTCCGGTGGCCGGTATTGCTATTGGTCTGGTTGCAGGCGTTGTCACCTATATGGCCTTACACATTCGCAGCAAACGCTTCCATATTGATGATACGCTCGATGTGTGGGCCGCTCATGGCATGGGTGGCGTGACTGGACTGATCCTGGCGGGTGTTTTTGCGGAGAAGGTGATCAATGTTGGCGGCAACAATGGTTTGCTCTTTGGCAATGCGAGCCAGTTGGGCATACAAATCCTGACGGCCTCTGTCACCTTGGGGTATGCGTTTGTCGTGACATTTATTCTGCTCAAACTGCTTGCCCCGCTTGGCTTGCGTGTATCTCGGCAAGAGGAAGAAGAGGGCCTGGACCTCGCTGTTCATGGTGAAGAAGGGTATCAATTGGCAACGCCGCCAGAAGATACAGAGGAACGTATTGCAGAGCTGGAAGCGGGGACTGCCGCATTACGCATGCAAATGGCAGCGCAAAACAACGAGTTGCGCCAGCGCTTGCAAAACGAAACTGCCAATTTACGTCAGCGCTTGCAAATCCAAAAGGATGAGCAACGCATTGCACATCTAGAATCCGAGAACAGCGAGTTACGTCAGCGGCTGGGCACTCATAGCAACCAGCCTATCCACAGACAATTCGTTTCGCCACTGAGAAAATTGCAGTAACTGCTCAGCAGCCAGGGCACGCATAAAGGATGCCCTGGCTGCTCCACTCATGTTGTGGAGATCTTTGCTGTGTGAGGCATCAGGTATTCACACCTGGATGCAACAGTACAGTGCTGATCTTCTCTGTTTCAGGCTTTGCACCCAGCGTCCATAAGAGGAGGGCCGCAATCACAACTAGAAAACCTACCATCGCAATAACCATCTGAAGCAGCAAACCAATCACGATCAATAGCAGACCAGCAGCCGTAATTACGGGCCAGATGCTAGGTGCCGTGTGAGACTTATATGTCGCAAGCAATGCGGCCTCGGCCCTGGCTTCAATTGCGGCTTCTTTAGCTGCCTGAGCTGCTAATTGCCGAGAGATCGCTTTAAACAGAATGCGTGCATCAAATGGTTTGGGCAGGTAAGTGATATGGGTAGGGGCAACGGCAATGATCTTATCAGATGGGTGGTCGCTGGGTCTGTTATCCCATGCCAGTGCTACAACAGGTAATGGAGCAAAGTGAGGATGTGATTGCACACGCTCTAGCAAGGACCAGTTAGTACCTGTATTGCTATCTATATCGAGTACCAGCAGGGTGAGCTGCTGTATATCAAAAGCTGGGATACTTGCGAGGGAACTGGCCTCGATGACATAGAGACCGCGTTGCTGTAGACCGAGGGATATGAGACGCCGTAGCGACTGATCCGCTTCTATGAGGAGGATGATTGGCTTTTTCTCTTGCGACATGTGTTTGTTTCTCCATGCTGCAACGTCTGAAAGGTTTGCTAACACTTCTTAGCATTGAGCATAATGGGAACACATTACAAGCTCTTTACTACTCGGAGCTGTCACCTTACAATGGCCTGAATATCTCTCCTAAATTATATCAAGGAAGGCGGAGCTATCTTCATGAGTTTATAGCCAACGTCGGGGACGGTGACGATATATTTGGGATGACGCGAATCTTCTTCAATCTTACGACGGAGGCGGCTGATATATACCCAGATAAAATCGACATCACGGTTGTATTCCGGCCCCCAGACCTTTTCCAGTAGCAGTTCATGTGTCACGACCATACCTGCATTCTGGGCTAAGACATTGAGCAGGTTGTATTCAGTGCGACTGAGCTGAACGGTCTTGTCCCGTACGGTGACGATATGTTGCGCGTGATCGATGATGAGATCGCCGGTACAAAAGATAGCAGCCAGCAACTCTTTCATACCAAATGGCTTAAGCATGAGATCATCGCCGCCACAATCAAAGATCTGCGCACGTTCGTCTTCGTCGCAATCGTCGGACAGCACGATCACAGGGATCGGCGAGAACTCGCGCAAGCGCTGCAACAATTGAATACCACTCATATCCGCCAGACGTGTCGAGAGAATAATCAAAGCTGGCTCTTCCAGGTCTAATTGACGCAAGAATTGCACCCCATGGTTGACAGTATGTACACGATACTGCTGCTCCTCCAGGTTCGCGCGTATATAGCGGGCCATACGTGGATCACTCTCTGCCAGCAAGATGCCAATGCGCCGATCTGCCTTTCGTAAGGCTGGCCGCGTCGTATTGCTTGGGATAACTTGCTGGGCAGTTGGTAATAGTGCCTTAGCAGGCGGCAACAGCGAGCTAGTCGCATGTGACGCAATAGGCAACGTAAAAGAGAAGGTTGCACCGTGTCTATGCCCTGCTGAGTCGGCCCAGATTTTTCCGCCGTGCGCCTCAACCGCTGCCCGTGCCGCTGCCAGTCCCAGACCAGTGCCGCCAACTTGCTCATCATCATCTTGCTGTATGCGATAGAAGCGGTCAAAAATGTGACTGAGATGCTCTAGCGCGATACCAATACCCTCGTCGGTAATCGCTATGCGTAGCTCACCATCGTCCGTCTCTGCCGCAATAGTAATCATTTTGCCCGCAGGTGAGTACGTCACTGCATTCTTCAGCAGGTGATTGAGCGTCTGCTCAATACGCACCACATCACATAGCACAGGCGGCAGATCGGGAGGAATACGTAGCACAAAGCGATGACTGGTTGCGAGCTTATGCCAGCGTCGAACAAGTTGTTCCAGCATTTCAGGGATATACACCTGTGTCATACGTAGAGGTTGCGTTCCGGCATCCAAGCGCCAGACATCTAGCAGTGTATTCAGGATATCATGGAGGCGATCGGATTGGGTATCAATCATCTGCAACATTTCCCGCTGAATTGCGGGGTCCCAACGTGCAGAACTACCCAATAGCGTCGTCGCGCAACCTTTAATAATCGCTAAGGGAGTCTTGAGTTCGTGAGCGGCTAGTGCCAGCGTCTCGCCGCGAGACTCAAGTATCGAACGCTCTAGCGTAATGTCATCGAAGAGTATACCACGTCCAAGCAGATTGCCACGGCCATCGCGTACAGGAAAGCTATGCATACGCAACCAACGCACAGCTGCGTCAGCCAGTGCAAGATCGGTGCAATATTCCTGTTCAGGGTGTAGCCAGGCGTGATCTAATGCAGCATGAACCTGTTGTGGTTCAGCCACGATAGACAGCAAGTGCTTGCGCACATCGAAATCTTGCGCTGAAAGCACATCTGTATTACTAATACGTAGCAAGCGCTGAGCACTCGCATTTGAGTAGATCATCTGTTGCTGGTTGAGTAACAGGAAACCGCTATTCATACTCCCACATATTTCAGTAAGAACATGATATTCGTGTGTAAAACCTGCTGGAATCATTGTGAAGTACTTCTTCTATGATGAGAATTCTCTATGTAGCTACGCAATTCATTGCGCCACGTGGCACCACCAAAACACCCGTAGCTGCGCAATTTATTGCGCCAGAATACACCCCAACACAGACCGTAGCTACGCAATTCATTGCGCCACGTGGCACCACCAAGACACCCGTAGCTGCGCAATTCATTGCGCTAGAATACACCCCAACACAGACCGTAGCTACGCAATTCATTGCGCCACGTGGCACCACCAAGACACCCGTAGCTGCGCAATTTATTGCGCCTGTTTTGTGGTATAATGCCCATGGCGCAATAAATTGCGCAACCACGGTCTGTGTTGGGCATATCCTGGCGCAATAAATTGCGCAGCTACCGGGGGATACCCCCTTGCCAATTTGGCTGTTCCTATTTTAGCAAAAAATGTCAATGAGCAACCATATCACCATGCTATTTTGCAATCAGCGGTAACAGCACAATCAGCACAAGGTGAAGCAGCATCGCAACAATGAAACTGCCAGCAATAAAGATGATCCAACGGCGGTCTGAGATGTATAAACGGACCCTCGTAGAGTAAGCCTGGGGCCAGCGCTCCGAGGCAACGATTCCCATCGCAATACGTATGCGCAACGGAGAACGTATGGGAGAGCGATGCATTTCTGCCAGCAGTGCTTGAAAACATGGTTTGCACAGTGTCCAGGTGAGGCATGGTTCTGGTACACCTTCGGGTTCAGTAACACGCAACGGCGCAAACCAGATACGCCGAGTACAGATGGCACAAGTTGTAGCAGCTCGTCTTTTGCGTTTCCACCGTCCTTCACGAAGAACCGCAATGCTAGCCCTGGTTTTATGCATTGCCTCTTTCATAAAAAATCCTTTATGGAGGAGAAGCCCCATATACTTTCAGGCTATATGGGAGGAAACAATGGTGTTGGTAGGAAGCCCCATGTTAAACAAATTTGGTTACTTTATGATTGTAGCACATTCTATCTAGGACAAGAAAGCCCGTCATATAAGGCAACCCCCTATAATGGGGAGATTGACCATAGTGCGCTTCTGTCTCATTGTAAGAATTTTCTTATTGCAATGTATTGTTCTCTGCTGATTTAGAGGTATCGTCAGCATGGACAGTGCCATGACCATGCTGACGGTGCTCTTGAGTCATAAATTGCACAACTATGGAAAACGTGCATTCACAAGCTCAAACCAGAAGGCGAACTACTCTTTATTCATATTCATCGGCGTAGGATTAGAGCCATCCGGGTTATTCACATTGATCATGGTGATCATACCACCAGGATACTCGCCATTATTGGTCGTCATCTGCTCAAAATGATCGTGGAACATGAAGCGTCCCACCTGGTCAAGTTTGAAAATGACATCGTAGCGTTCAGCGGGACCAATTGTTAGTGTATCTTTATAGTAAGGTTGATCGAGTTTACGTCCATCTGACCCTACGACCAGGAAATGGAACCCATGTGAATGCATAGCATGGCTGACATATCCTGCATTAACTAAGCGAACTAGTACGGTCTGCCCAACTATAGCAGTGATATTGGTACTGGGGTCCTTCATCGTATCAGGCCACGCTTTGCCATTGATGAAGAAATAGTTGGGATGATATTGCGTCCAGTTGGGTTCTTTGCCACCCTGGTATAATGTAGCAAAGTCAGCTTGATGCAGAGCGCTATCCATATCACTAAGTACAAAAGTATACTCTTTATCAAACTTAGGGGTGCCAGAGTACGCTACATTTGTTCCATCTTTTGGACGAATAATCAGAGGGCCGTACATACCCATCTGAATATGCTCTGCGGCACCCTGATGGCAATGGTACCAGTAAGTGCCAGCATTCTTCGCTACGAAATGGTACAGAAACTGTGCACCTTGTAGCACAGAGTGTCCATTGGGAGCGGTCATTGGGTCGCCATCCATTGCACTCGGCAGATCCAGGCCGTGTAAGTGAATAGTATGCCCATCTCCGGTGGTATTGGAGTTTGTCTTCGTTGGATCTTTATCATCGATGAGCGTGAGATTCACAGTCTCGCCCTCATTGACGATAAGGGCAGGACCAGGGATCTTTGCGTCACTCTTTGGGTCATCAGTGAAACCGAATGACCAAATCTTCTGGCCGTCCGGCGTCACCACGGTGACAGGACGTACATAAAGCGTGAAGTTGCGTACTTGTGACGCTTGTTGCACACTCGTCTGTTGTATGGTGGCAGTATTACTACATCCTGCAATGACTACTATAACAGCTGCAAACAGGATCAACATGATTCCGCATGCTTTTCTTGTGCGCGCATTCTTGACCATACAAAATCTTCTCTCTTTCCTTATTTCAGGATCGACCTACAGCTGACTACTTTATCAAAGACATGATTTTGACGCCAAAAGACGTAATACTATAAACGTAAAGAGATGTATTAACACATCAACTGGTGTATAGTATACAGGAAAAATGGAAATTATGGAAATTAAGGAAGGCAGAAAAGGCTATTGTCAAAATTTGCTAAGGTGTGCTATACTTAGGCTGTGAGTAGAGTAAGAGGAGCCAAGTTTGTGAGAGGAGCCGAGCGAGTGCTCCAGCGCAAATAGGCCGAAAGTACTTAGCTCATAAGGGTAAGTGCAGTGAGCACTTGCATGGAAGTCAATCGGGGTGTAGCGCAGTCGGCTAGCGCGCAGCGTTCGGGACGCTGAGGTCGGAGGTTCAAGTCCTCTCACCCCGACCAGGAAGGCATATACTGGCCAGAGGGTTAGCAATGGTGAAAGAGAACAACTGCTACCAATGGATGGATCAGTATATGCTGTATTCTTTTTTACAGGCATAAGGAGTCTATAGAATGCAAGGGTATCGGATACATGCAACTGCGCCTGTCGCATGTTCTCTGGGTGCTCCGTTCACGTTCTTCCGTATCTATGATATGGAAAGGTGGTTTAACGGAGGATACCTTGCAGTGCCTGTCTCACCTGGACATGTAAGATGCCTCCCACCTTATCCATACAGTTGTCGTAGGCAGCAATAGAAGCTGAGGAGTGAAGCAACCAGGGATGATCTTTCCCTGCCTCTACTTTCTTACTCTTCCTCTCGCTGTCTGCACATGGTATCGGCTCTGACAGAGAGGAAAGGAAGCTTTCATGCCTGTTCTTGTATTGAATTCCTCACTACAGCCCCTCTCGGTTATTCCTGAACGCCGCCTCATTGTACTGCTTTCTAAACAGAAAGTGACTTTTGTGGATGAGGGCGTTCGTATGTTGATCGAAGAGAGTATCGCTACTCGACGTCTTGAGCTGGAACGGCCTGTCATTGTGCAGTTGTTGGCCAATGTACGGGTTCCACGCGTAGCTCTGCAACCGACTCGTTCCAATATCCTACTCCGCGACGATGAGATGTGCCAGTATTGCGGGAAACGTTCTCGAGAGTTGACACTTGACCATATTATCCCGCGTTCGCGCGGAGGACAGAGCACATGGGAAAACCTTGTTGCTTGCTGCAAAGCTTGTAACGGCAAGAAGGGCAACCGTCTCCTTAAAGAGGTTAATATGCATCTGTTGCGTCAACCCCGCGCGCTGACACACGAGTATGCAGGCTTCTTTTTGCTCCGTTACCCCAAGTTACGCGAAGCCTATGAGGAGTTCTTGCTAAACTTCCAGGGAGGAGCCGCACACAGTAAAAGCGCCTAAAAGGGCTTACGAGGGCAACTCGTTAAAGGCAACTCGCCCAGGGCAATCCCTTGTGGCATTGACTCCAACAAATGAGGCGTGGAAGAGAAGAAAGAAGGGTATGTGAGGCAAGACGATGGGAAAGCAGCCACCTGATTGAGAGTCAATGCCTTTATGGGTGCCCTGGCTGCTGAGGAGTTACCTTATTACATTAATCATATCTACTTATTATCTCTTGTCATTTTTCTGCTCCATATGATATACTCCAGCCCTCGCATATCAGCAATGAAGATTTCCTCACTAATTGAGGCGCAACGCATTTGACAGGACAAAGATTAAATTGGCAGGCCGTTCCGCCATGCGCCGCATCAGGTAGGGATACCATTGTGAACCATAGGGCACATAGACGCGCATGTGATAGCCCCGCTGCACTAACTTCTGCTGCAAATGACGGCGTATACCATAGAGCATCTGGAACTCAAAGGCATCTCGGCTAATCCCCTGACGGCGTGCGAAGGCGCAAGTAGCATCAATCATCGTCTCGTCATGCGTAGCAATCGCCGGAAAATTTCCGCCTACCAGCAACATCTTCATCAACTGTATATAGCGCAGATCTACTTCGTCCTTCTTTTGATAGGCGATGTTCGCAGGCTCTTTATACGCGCCTTTGACCAGGCGCACCCGTATTCCTTGTACCATAAGTTGTTCGAGATCTTTTTTGCTACGGCAGAGATAAGCTTGGATTACTGCACCAACATGCTCAAATTGTTGGTGCATGCGCAGCGTAATATCAACCGTACGCTCAGTATATGCTGAACCTTCCATGTCGATGCAGACGAAGATGCCATATTGCCCCGCTTTCTGCAAAATGGCCTGGAGATTCTCTTCGCATACAGCGCGCGAGATATCCAGGCCAAGCGCAGTCAATTTGATCGATATATTGGCATCGAGGCCCGTCTGTTTGATAAGATCTAATGCTCGAATATAATCCTGAGCCGTTGCTCGTGCCTCTTTTTCGTCAGTCACATTTTCGCCAAGATAGTCAAGCGCGACCTGACAGCCCTGTTCGTTGAGCACATGTGTCACCTTAATAGCATCTTGCAGTACCTCTCCGGCCACGAAGCGGCGCGCAACGCTCCGTGCAACTCCATTGTGCATGACAAAAGCTTGTAGTTTCTGATTGTGAGCGAGAGACAGCAGCGTATCCTTGAACATCTTTGGTCCCTTTCTTATTCATGTGCAGCACGTCCTATACGATTCCATAAACTCAGTCGTATGAGTTCATTGCGCGCTTCAAAGCCGAAGAGTTCCTGATCCATCTCATGTCCATGGCGCAGTACGAGACCGCGTAATATCTCAATCTGTTCCGCTTTACTTGCCTTATCCTGCTCAAAAGGGATATGCTGTGCTAACAGTTCAATTGCCTGTCTATGATACCATTGCTCTTGCGTCTCTGACATTGCACCTACCGTTACGCTGAGATGAATGCTCTTGTATAACAATGGTAGCACTTGTAGAAAGTGGATTGCAAGCTACCTCCAACCATGCCAGGGTAGCCACCCGCAGGGTCCCCCTGGAGGCTGAAGATCACTACTGCGACAGATAGACGCCAGACCAATCGCCGAAGAAGAGTCCCAGACCATTCAAGGTTATACCGTGAACCGTAGGAGGGATTACCGCAGCGAGGGCTTGATGATCAATAGGCAACCAACCAACGTCAGCGATTGCAATCTGCTCCGCCTGATTGTATAACTTAATGCGTTCATCGCCCGTGAGCGTTTCCGCACGTTTCAGAGTCTGGTCGAACCGTGGATTATGCCACAAGCCGTTATTGTTTTGCGCAGTCGAGAGCAGGTTCAGGTATAACCAGTCGTAGGGATCAGGGAAATCAGCACTCCACTGCGTAAAGCCAAATTGGATCTGGCGCTTCGCTGTTTGGTCATTGTAGGCCGTTAACTCGACAGCATTCAGCTTCACCTGAATACCAAGTGCCGTTTGCCACATCTGTTGCAAGGCTACCGCTTCCTGCGATGTGACTTGAGAGCTAGGATATGAGAACGTGATAGGGGGCACCTTCGTCACATCAGGATAGACTTGCTGTAACAGAGATTTGGCCTTGTTAGCATCATAAGACAGCCCTTGATAGTCCGACTGATAACCGGGCATGCCGGGAGGAATGATCGTTGGAGCAGAGGCCACAGAATCTTTAAAGATTGCATGTACTAATGTGGTGCGATCAAGCGCATAGGCAAAAGCTTGGCGCACTTCGGCCTTATCGAATGGTGGCTTGCTATTATCGAAGAACAGCAAGTCCGTCTGGAGCAAAGGAGTACGCATAAAACCAGGCATGCCCTGAGCAGTCTGCTGGTCAGTTGCCGAGATATTCCAGACAAAATCATACTGGTTGGCGCGATAGGATTTAAAAGCCGTGGAAGGATCACTCACAAAGGTCATATCGACTTCTGTCAACTTGGTTTTATTGCCATAGTAGTGTGGATTGGGGACCAAGACCATCTTAACGTTCTGATCCCACTCCTTCACCATAAAAGGACCTGTGCCAATACCGCTACCAGCTGCATGCAGCGTCCAATTTTTGTCGCCATATTGCTTGATGAGCTTTTCGTTGAGGGGGAAGAAGAGCCAGCTCGTCAACGCTTGCAAGAAATAGGGAGCTGGTTGCGTGAGCGTGACCTGTAGCGTGTGATCGTCGAGAGCCTGAACACCTGTAAGCACCTTCGTCTTTCCGTTAGCGACATCGCTGGAGCCTACAATTGGTCCCTCGAAAAAAAAGGCCACCGGCGAGCCAAGTGCAGGCAAGAGCGCCCTCGTCCAGGTATAGACGTAAGACTGAGCAGTCACGGGTGTACCGTCAGAGAAGGTGATGCCCGGCCTGAGCGTAAACGTATAGGTCTTGCCATCAGCAGAGACACGCCATGTTGCCTGATCGGGAACAACATTCAGATCCTTATCGCTTCTTACCAGCCCACTATAAATCATATTTACAGCAAGAAGTGAATTAGCATCAGGACCTAAGGCGGGATCAAGGACCGCAATATTAGTGATACCCACATTGGGGAAACGTAATACCTGACTCGTCGCAGGTGTCCTGCTTGGTGTCGTATTTATGATATTTCCGCTACTACATGCAGTGAGAATTATAAAGAATGTGCTAAGGAATAAAAGTTTGACAGGAAGCTGTTTAATTGCTATACCATAGGGGCGCTTAAGCATAAAAGCACCTCACTTTCCAATGCCCCGTATAAAATGTAAGATCAAGATGACACGCGATGCGGCAAACTGTTCAGGGGTCGTCTTCAGTTCGAGTTTGGCGGTCAACGTCTGTTTCACACGAGTAGTATAACATATGCCAGGGATTTTCTTGTGCGGCGCTTCATCCGCGAGGCTGAAGACCTCGCGGATGAAGCGCCGCACAAGAAAATCCTTACCTCTCCAACGCTCTTCCCATTTCTGGAAACGAGTCTGGTGAACTCAGGTTTCCGAAGAAGCCACTGAGTCTTTCGCTCAGCGGTAGTTTACTTCCGTTTTCTGCTATGATAGTGAGAACATATTGATAGTACAGTATCCTAAGACAGATCGAAAGGTGAGAGCAAACTTGAAGCAACCTTCCACCTCTCCTAGCAGAGGTGATTCTAATCCAAGGATGCTTAACCTGTCAATTGATTTTGCAATAGGAAGCACGAGAGAGAGCAACCACCGAAGATAGTACTAACTTTTGGGGGCTATAATGATCGACCTGAGTGATCCAACGCTAGCAGAGCGGTTAAGCCGACGGACCCCCGACGGGCGATATGAGATAGGAGAAATACAACTGGTAATCACGATGCGCGAACTGCAAGCACATGGGAATGCAGAAGGAGTTCGTCTACTGGCCAGTGTGCTACTGCAACGTTGCGCGCCAGTGTTTCAACGCCATTCTCAGGGTCTGCGCCACCGGCCTGAATTGCGTGAGGAGGCTATCGCCAATATGGGTGAACACCTGTTACGCGAAGCGCTCAATCCAAATGAGACGTTCATGACACAGAATTTTATTCACTATTTACGCTGTCTCTGTGTCGATGAATTTACCCGTATGTTACGACAGGAAGGACTCCACTATCGACGCGATAATGAGGGACGACCATCCGGGCGACCGCAGCATGTACCGCGTTCGTTGATAGAGCCGCTACGTCCTGCACCACCGGACGATGAAGGGACAACAATAGCAGACGTGGCTGATCCAGTGGACCAGTACGAACAGTTACATGCCCAGGAAGAATGCCAGCACATCTTGACCTACCTCAGTGACCCGCTGGACCGCACGATTATGGTCCTGCGCGTGATTGAGGGTATGAAGTGGGATGATGTTGCGGTCATCTGTAAACGAACGGAACGCACGGTACGCTTGCGTTATGAGCGTGCACGAAGTTACTTACGCGAGTGTATGCTCAAAGAGCGACAGGTGGGATATACACCAGTCGTCCAACCGCAATAGTTGTTTGATGGAGAGAAAGGAGTTCGTGATCATGAATACTCCCGAATTGCAGCGCTTGAAAATGGCATGGCTAGCAGCACGAGAGACTGGCGATACCCACGCACAGTTCAGATTATTGCAGGAGCATCCAGGAGAGCAGGCTACGCTCATTGACTTTATTGCGGGCTACTACGCCACGGAAGAGATAGGGCTAGCAGAGAATGCAACACTGTTGCCCTTGACACGACGCGCCTGCCAGAGCGCATTAGAACGTGTCTTGAGCACACAGCTGGTGCTGGCTAATCTGGGTGAACTGCAAGTTTGAGTCAGGTGCCATTGAACTGATGAGTTTGAGTGAGCGCCAACTGGCACGCCTCGCTCAGTTCTTTCAAATAAGTATTGAGCAATTCTCTGGCTTACTCAATACTAGCCAGCCGACGCTTTCGCTCAACCGTCGTCAGACACAGCAAGCCTCACACCATGAGCAGCAGGGACCCAAAAAACAAACTTTCGCCGAAGCCATTGCACGCAGTACTATGTCAAAAGAGGATAAAGAGTTTTGGAGGCAGTAGCAGATGTATCAATGTAAAGAGAATCCACAGAGCTATACTCGCCACGGCGAGCTAATGAGTATTAAAACGCAACTCTGATCCGCTCTCCTCATATCATCGTCGATGTACTTTCACCTGCAACAGAGCGGATTGACCACACAGAAAAGTTTTAAGCATATAAGAGCCTACCATCCGTGCAGGAATATGTACTCATCAATCAGAAGGTGCAGCAAGTCGAAGTCTATCGCCGCATTGATGGCTGGGTAGCACACACCTACGGACCAGGAGAAGGGATTGAGTTGATGAGCCTCAATCTTTCCATTTCATTGGATGAGTTATATAGCGCTGTGCTCTGATCAGAGCGCCCTTGTGGTCAACACAGGTGAAATATGCCACCCCTGCCACGCGCAGGGGTGGCATATTTCACCTGTGTTGACCACAAGGGGTTGCTGTGTTCGTTCTTACATATGACAGGCTCACCCGAAGAACTTCTCGACAGGAAGTTCAGCGATGCTCGGCACGATCTTCGATGTGAGGGTTGCTTGTCCGCTAAAGATGCCTAACGATGTTTGGCGAAGGTGACATATAGAGAACTCCATCTACAATTTCGTAGCGTTGCCCATCATCCGGTAAGGCAGCGTAATGATTGTAGGTCCAGTTTCCCTGTTTTGGCCCTATCACACGGTTGGCAGGTGTCACCACAGTCTGTCTCTCCATTGCAGTTGTCATGATAGGCCTCTTCCTTTGATTAGCGTCTTTCTACGTTGTTTGGATTATACCATAGTGCAGTCTCCTATGTCGAGAAACATAAAGCTTACCGCAAACTAGACTTGCCATTGTCTCCGCCTAATCGTGCGTTTGCTTGGACTCCTTTTCGTTTAACGGCAGCAATTTTGTCGTAGGCGCTCTGAACTGCAACGGAACTAGTCTCCTTGAGAATGGCTTGGAGACACCCCGCTCGGTATCAAGTAACCGAGCACGCAAGGTCACGAGACGATCAGTAAACTTCTCTCCC
Organism: Chloroflexota bacterium; assembly: GCA_005879655.1. Next base: position 24,220 of record VBJK01000161.1, read on the forward strand.
TCACGCTCTTCGTAAAGCTCTCCTCGCAGAACACGAGCAATATTTGAGGTATGAGCCAGCACAGTACTCATAGCATGTACCAAATCCTGATGGATAGCACTAGAGTTTGTGCTACTCGGAATGCCTGCCCGTAGCCGACGAATATGTCTCATATGCATCTCTTGCCTTATATGCTTAAATTCTTCTTTGTGAGCCAGTAAATCGCTGGCGAGCATTGGGTCCTGAGCCGCTAGCGCCGCCATAACCTGCTGAAGCGCTTCCGCGATCCGCTGGTGATAGCTAAGCAGATCCTGCCAACCTTCTTCAGAAAACAAGACCCGGTCGCGTGACTGACGGTGCGCCAAGCTCATAAACCGTCTATTAATTACATCTCCAATAGCTTCCAAGTCGCTAATGATATAGAGCAAGGCAATGTTCTGGCGTGATTGTCCCTCGCTCATCGTATCCTCATCCAATTGGGTGAGGTAGCCTTTAATAGCTGTATCCAGCTCATCCACTTGATCGTCCATAGCCTCAATGCGCTCCTGGACGGCAGTGGGTTGCTCTTTGAAGGCCTGAATGCCGAGCTCAAACATCTGGATCACGATATCGGCCATGTGCAACGCCTCACGGGCAGCCAACCCCTGGGCAATAGAAGGATCTGCTAGCGCGCGCGGATCAAGGACGCGCTGAGAAGATGCCAGTACCTCCTTTTGGCTCTGCTCTGCTGGCAGCAAGCGCTCCATCAGGTGAGCAAGGGGACCAGTAAACGGCATGAGGGGCACCGCTAGCGCTAGGTTAAAGAAGAGATGTGTCATGGCTATCAGCACCGCAGGATCAGGCCATAGCCGGGACAATAGAGCGGTCAGGGGTCCAATGAAGGGTATCAAGATAACAGCACCCAACACTTTTGTACCACTATGAATCAGCGCCAGGCGGCGTCCTGCCAGCATACCCTTATTGAGGGAGGAAAGGAGCGGCAGGATCGTGGTCCCGATATTCGCACCCAGCGTGAGTGAGAGAGCGGCAATCGGCGAAATTGCTCCATTAGCCGCCAGGGTGAGCACTAGTGCAATGGAGGCTGCGCTAGAGTTAAGTGCCATGGCCAGCGCAGCGCCAGTCAGGACTAGCACGATTGGAGCTTCCTCTAACGCTAGCAAGATTGCCTTTGTTACCGAGCTTGCGGCCAGTGGCTTGCCCGCGGCGTGTATAGCAGCCAGACCTAACACGATGAGACCAAAGGCGAAGAGTACACGACCAGTACGACGAAGAGCAGGACGGCGGTGGGTCAATAGAGCCACCACAAGCCCTAATGCAACCAGCTCAAACGCATAATCGGTGATGCGCAACGCCAGGAGTTGCACGACCAGTGTGGTACCTACGTTGGCCCCAAAGAGCATCATGATAGCAACGCTTAGAGGTATAAGATCTGCACTGACCAGTTCAATAAGCAGAGAAACCATCGCACTGGAACTCTGCAAGATCGCAGTGGCAACAATGCCAATGCCAAACACGGCAAGTGGGAACTTCGCAAGTCGTATCAGCGCCTGTTGCACACGCCAGCTCGCCACGCGCTGGACTGCATCTGAAACCAGCCGCACGCCATAAAGGAGCAGGAGCACTCCGGCCAAAAGCCCTACCAGTACACCAGTGGGGGAAGTGGTGTTAAATGACATGATAATACCCCTTTTATCTCTTTCTTCATATCCTGTTCAAACACTATCGTGTTTTCTACTTTAAATTCCTCTCTTGTGCCTTTCCTTGTATTGAAATATGCCCCAGGGATAGGTTTACAAGATGACAAGGCTCATTGATGGAACAAGTAAACCAACTATCTTGCAATGAAAAAGGTTTTAAAGTATATTTTATACTAAACAAAATAAAATGTACAATACTCACCTTTGTTTTTGCTATGTCCGTTCCGAGCAAAATGGGGCAGTGAGTTTTAAAAGGAGGGAATTATGAAAATATTACACATATATCGTAACAATGATGGAATTTCTACAATATGCTATCAGAAAAGTGATAGTGGCACTTCACGCAAACTAGTGATAGTGAGAGTGGGGGCAGCGCTGGTACTTGTGGCGCTAGTTTTCATCATTATTCGCCTATTACCTCCCCTGTCACCCACCAAGAGCCTTTGTGCTCCCAGTTCGATCGCCGTTGGGGGTTCAACCGCACTTTTCCCGCTGATAAACACAATGGTCCAGAACTATCATCAGACATGTCCTGACGCCACTATCTCGATCAAACAGAACATTGCCTCATCCAAAGCTGGTTTAAGCACTCTCGCGGCTGGTAATATCCAGATCGGTAACTCTGACTTGGTTTCGTCAAATCTCAGCTTGGTTGATCATCCTATTGCAGCAGTTATATATGTTATGATCGTTAATCAAGATATGTTACAAATAAATAATCTCTCAATCTCGCAGATACAGAAGATTTATCAGGGTTCGATCACTAACTGGGCATCTCTTGGTGGAAGCAATGAGCCAATCACTGTTGTCAACCGTACGAGTACATCAGGCACACGAGCCATCTTTGAGAAATATATACTAGAAGGGATGACCCCACCATTTAATCCCAGCAAAATAGTGCACTACGATGAAGAAGATACATCAGAGCTAGTAGCGCATAAAGTGGCGTCAACACGTGGGGCAATCGGTTATGTGAATCTGAGAGATGCACTATCAACTGAAAATCTGAGGATCGTAACCATTGATGGCATCCAAGCCACTCCAGAGAATGTGAAAAGCAATGCATACACATTTTGGACTATAGAGCATATCTATACACAAATAAATCCATCTGACCTCACTATTGCATTTGTACAGTATGTTGATAGCAATGGTTCCAGATGGCTTATTAGCAACTTGGGCTATATACCTTTCCACGATATAGCACCAGCGACGCTCAATCAGCATCCGAGTCCCATCGCACCCGATGGGTTATAATAATGGCAGTAAATTTCTCTAAACAGGAGGTACGTCGTGAAAAGAACTATTTTAGATGCCCAGTTACGCGAAATCAGCATGAAGATTGTTGCACTCGGAACACTTGTTGAAACAGCCCTTTCACAAGCTCTTCAAGCAGTACGCAGTGGAGAGCAGGCTTTGTGTGGCTTGGTAATCGAGTCTGACGAGACAATTAACACTTTGCGCTCGGAACTGGAGGAGCAGGCTTTTCGCTCGCTCACGCTGCAACAGCCTCTGGGAGGACGTGATCTGCGCTTCCTTTCGTCAGTTATTCCGATCGCAGCAGATCTAGAACGGATGGGAGATAATGCCAAAGGCGTTGCACAGTTGCTCTTGCGTATGATTCCGGTGCGGGCTGCGGGCATGAGCGAGATTCAGATTGATCCTTCTGTTGCAGTTGATAGGAAGCAAAAAGGTGCGTCAGGTCAGGCACTTACGGAAGAGACTATCATCTCCGAACTGCTCGATCTTGGTCAAGAGGCACTTCGTGTGTTGCAAGGAACGATGCAAGCCTTTAAAAAGAGCGATGCTGATGCAGCACGTGCAATCTGGCAAGAGGATGACGTCGTCGATGTCCGCTATGCACTTGTGCGCCACGATTTGATGACGATGCTTTCAGGGATTCATGCCATCTCTGCGTTGCAACAGGACGCGCTTATTATGCAACGCCTGACTTACTGGCTGTGGATCGCTCATAATTTAGAGCGGGTGGCAGATCACTGCACCAATATTTGTGAGCGCACCGTCTTCTTCATTGAAGGGGATACCATAATCAAAGCAAGCGAGGCAGAATAGCCTTTCACACTTTCTCCTCAACCCAGTGGATACTCTTTATGCAACGGAATGGTGGCGTCGATAATAAGCCGGTCCGCTAGCACAATCAGGCAAATAGAACTTCCCGCCAGGACTTTGCTGACAAAATATGGTCGGCCCTTATAGAAGATATGCCCGCTGCGTGCGACTTTACGCGTGTGAACCCTCGCACCTTCGGGCGTCGTTATGCTTTCCATCGCTATGTTGAGCGCAACCTTCATCTTAGCTTTTTCCTCGTTTTCTTTCATCACGGCTAGCAAGAGAGGAAGAGATGTTTGAGCAAAGAAGTCAACGAGCACATCAAGACAGAGGGAACATGGCCCGCTTCATTCTTACAATCTCTCACTGTTGCATTCACAATACTTTAATAATATTAAGGGATTGTTAAATTTCTTTGAGCGCGAACGAATCACGAAGAATGACCACTGTATATCTTTCCCAAGTACGTATACTGGCCTTCAAAAGCCCCGATTGTCAGCAGTGCCGTCAGCTGCAAGAGCCTGCACTGCAACGCGTCTTGCAGGTACGCGGAGATGTGGTCGCTGTGGTGAATGTCGATGCGACAAGTGAGCACGAGCTTGTCCAGACCTACCGTGTACTGACGGTACCAAGCACGGTTCTACTGGACGCCACTGGCCAGGCACAAGCGATCAACTATGGCTTCACCAATAGGTACTTTACTGTCGAGTTGACTACCTTCAACAAGCCTTTTTCACGCAGCTATGGTACAGACACGTCCGTACACCGCATGATATAATGATGACCACTGGAATCATCTGCTTGAATCATTTGTTATTGGCGGAGAGAGGAACCGAGAACGAGTATGGCAATGTTTGAAAGCTTATCCAAAAAATTGGAAGGCATTTTCAATAATCTGAGTGGTCACGGCAAGCTTACTGAGGAGGACGTGAATGCAGCGCTACGCGAGGTACGTATTGCGCTGGTCGAGGCAGATGTGAATCTGCGGGTGGCACGTCAATTTGTTGACAGAA
>VBJK01000255.1:0-2496 GCA_005879655.1 Chloroflexota bacterium
TGCTCTATTGCGGGGGTGGTTGCCCACAAAGCGCGTAACGAACATAATAATGCGATTGAAGGCAGAATCTTGGATGATTGCTTGCAGCTGCTGTGTGAAGGTGTCGAGGATGCCTGATTCCCAGATAAAGAAGACCTGATAGGCAGCGAGATCCTGATAGTGCCTCATGAAACTCTCCGCCTGCTGCTCGCCGGACTGAACATCAACAAGTCCTCCATGAAAGTGAAGTACCAGCCTCTCGTTGTTAGGAGATGATGTAGCCAGGTTGGCGAAGAGATGGTCAAGATTGACCTTTGTTGTCCTGTCAAAAATACCATTCTTGAGATTTACGTAATGGTCGGTTGTGAGCAGACTCGGCTGGCCCATCGTCGTGCTTACCTGAACGGAGAGCGTAGATGGCAACGGTGCATGGCCCAGTTCGTGAGCGGGCGGACTGCTGATCTGCTCAATAGAGAGCGTTGATGCAAGAGGAGGATTAATGGTCTGCTGGACAGATACGGTCGATGGAACTGGTGGTGTCTCTGTTTCACGAGGTGGCAGATTCTGTGTCGGCTGCATGAAAGGTGTTGATGGGGGAAGTGTGCTTCTTGTCGCACGAGGCGGCGGATTACCTGCCATACGCAATTGCGTAAACTTGTTCAATACATCAAACCAGAACGGTGCCCCTAAAGAGACGGCGAAGGTAGTAGCCAGTAAACCAAGAATCTTTAAAATCCAGTCGGGAAAAGTACCCGGTAGACTTGTCCAACCAAGTGCAGGTTGAATAAGCTGAAAGTTCTTCTGCAATTGTTGCAGTTGTTGCAGATTTTGTGCCGGATTCAATATATCCTTGCCATTTCCCTGGGCCGCAGAGACAATCGAATCGTGCAGGACACTGTTACTCGACAGGGCAGTGATAAGTCCGATCGTATCCACATTCAGATACACCACGATGATAAGTGCCAGAATGAAGAGGATTAATTGCACTTTCCGTTTGTACCAGCCAGAAACACGATCCATCGTATCATCGAACCACCGCTCAAGATTCGCCAACTCTTGTTGGGTGTCACCTTGCGCTTGATCCAGCACCGTTTTGAGCGCGAGTGGGATCTCACCAGCTTTGTAGGCTACTAGAACCTCCTTTATGGCGAGTGCAAAGATAGGCGAAGGGATATATGAGGGCTTGCTTCCCCTGGCAAGCCATCTGCTAAGGGGTCCCTCTTTAGCAAGTCCCTTGATGAGTGGGTGGTTGTAAAAGTCCTGCGTCATCTTCTCCCCATGCGCATTATTGAGCATAGTAAGGATGCCATCTTCAAGCGTTTTCGCGCGCAAGGTAAACAACCTGGCAATTACCTGCTCATTGATGGTTGAGCAAATGAGACTAAGAAACAAGTACACAAAAATGAGACCAATGGCTACTTCAAGCACACTAGAACCGAGCATAAGTACCTCCGTTGATCGAAATTTGTGATACACTAGCAGTACTCCCCATGATCTTTGGTGCTGCTAAGGTATCTCAGGCTTAGTATAGCATATATCGCGCGAAGAATACAGCAAGGATTAAGCGATTAAGTGATTAAGCCATAGACGAAACTATGCGCTACCTGCATCTGCTTTTGCAAGAGCCTTACAGATACGCTTGTGGTCATACATACTCCATGTCTTAGCAGGTTGGCAGATGACACATTTATGCATTGAGTATTTGACAATGCCACCACAGTCTCGACAAGCCTGCCCCTCTGGTGCTATACGCAATGGCTCGTCAACTAAGTGCCTTACATCTTTGAGTGCTTGCATCGTCCGCTGATGACGCAATGCCTCTGGCGACATAGAACGCTTCATAGAGGGTGGAAGTGCCTGTATGGGTGCTACGTTGCCCTCTGCATCAGTACACACCGGCTGTGTTGCTAAACGCTGCATAGAGGGTGGAGGTATCTGTATGTGTGCTGCGTCGCTCTCTGCATCAGTACACATCGGCTGTATTGCTAAACGCTCCGTAGAGGGTGGTGTGCTATTTTGCGTGTGTAGTAGCCTATCGCCACAGCTATTAGTATCCTCAGCAGCAACATGCTCAGGAGCTGGCAGGGAGTGCTCATCAGCTTGCGGGTTGGCAACAGGGTCTTGTTCAGTAGAGCTTTGTTCTGGAACGGGTAATTGCTCAGTTTTAGATGCTGGCTTCTGCTGCTCAAGGACGCCCAGACCGTGAATCATCACTTTTTCGATGAGCATCAAGAACATGGGCATACGATTCGCCTTGCCATTCGGCCCTCGTCTTCTAAACCGATTATCGGGAAGACCCCGCACTTTAAATCTCACGGCGTAAATCAACTCGATGAATTGTTCTGGTGTTAGACGGGATTGCCAGTAAAGCCTGAGTATACGCGTTAATGTGCTGCGTCCTCCCTGGTCGTTCAGTTCGTGTGCAATATCGCTTAGCACGTTAGTTAATGATAGTAAGGGAGCTGGCGCATTATGAGGATACGTCTTTTGTCCTCCTGCATGGTATCCCTGCTGAGT
>VBJK01000255.1:2772-6294 GCA_005879655.1 Chloroflexota bacterium
CTTTTTGTGAATCATCTTGCAGACCTTTTGGGTTTTGGCTGGGCTTGCAGCCTATCGATCGATCGACAGGTTGTTGGATCATAATGTCTTCGCTAATTCGTATGTAGCGAGTGTCTTGTTGAGCTGTCTGTGGTGCTGGAGCTGTTGTTTTGCGTCCGGGCTTTCGGTTTTCCAGCAATGCACGATAAGACTCGTAGCGCAGAAGCCGTGCCGCTAGTGCTGGTTTTGCAGCAATGAGTTCCCGCAGTTGGGGTAGATTGGATCTCATTGCTGCAATGTAATCCTCTGAAATCTGCCATTGATAGTAATCGTAGGCCAGATCGTACAGTGGGGCAAAGCTCTTGAAGGTGACATTGACCCAGCGCTTTTGCTGGTTAGAGGCGATTTTATTGACCCGGCCAGCAGTACGAACCATAAGTTGGCGCTGCTCAAACTCCTGTAGATCGATATAAATTTTGCGTAACTGGGGACGCACATCCTTAGCGATCTGCTCGACGCCAACATAGAGTAACCCATAGGTGGGCTGATAGGCATCCATCGCTAGCCAGGTACGGAACAAGGCCAAAGGAAGAACTTGTTGCAGGATAGTGCTTAACTTCTTTTTCCCCAGGGGACCTGCAAAAATATCATAAGTATATTTGAATGGTCCTTCTTGCTGTTGTTGCGCTGCATTGCTGACGACAGTATTAGTAGGTGCGTTTTTTTGAGCGCATTGATTGACATCTCTATCTGCGTATGCTATGTTATCCATGGTAATAGAGTCCCGTCACAGGGTTGTGTGCTGACTGCCACTTCGAGACACTGCCCTGCTGATGGTTTTTTTCCTTTCTACATCATTTCTATTTCCTGTTCGCCAGGGAGGGACATTTTACCCTGGCGAACTCCTTTTTATCTGCTTATAGTATACATGTCCCTAGGCATTTTCGGAAATCTTAAATGTGTATTTGTTTTCTGACCATCAGTCAGATCTGTGTACTGGCAAGCCAGTTACAGGCTTTCCTGTAATTCGACCCACATCGGTCTCAGCGCCGATGTAGTGATGGGACCACTGAACCCCTTTCTGCAAAACATAGTACACCGAAAAGCAAGGTTTGACTAGTGGGGCGTGTGATTCTCCTGTAGCACGTTTGAGCGTGAAAATTCCCCCGACTGTAGTAAAACTCACCCGACTGTAGTGGGGGAGCGTGTACTACGCAATGACAGAGTAGGGAGAGTGTTTTACCCCTCCCTTTCACCCTATCCAAGACCCCAAAAAGCAGATTTGAGCGTAAAAACTCGCCCGTCTGTAGTGGGGGAGTGTATTTGCTGCTCTATTTGCGCTAATTATAGGATAATGCGCGCATAGGAAAAAAGGGGGGGATGGGTTAGGGGGGGGTGTGCCTCCTTTGGGGGATGGTATATCACGTATTAAGCATGTTATCTAGAGTACAGGATGACATATACATCGCTTGATAGAGGATAGATGAAAAGGAAGCTCGCTGCCGATAAAGAAGAAGCAAAGGGAGACTTGTGCCTCTCTCAGTCACCATCATTGAGGTAAGGATAGAGCAATGTCCGAATACGTAATTTTTATGCATGGCGTCAACACGCGCGAACAGCGTGAACAACCTGGCTACGCCAATCAGCTCATTAGAGGTATTAAATGCCAGATACCTCATAGTATAGCTATCAAGTACATTCCTTTATATTGGGGAGATGTCAATATCAAAGCAGAGCAGGCGCTACTGTATGACCTCAAGCAATCATCGGTATGGGGCAAGCTCGCATTTCAAGACTTCCGTGCTCAGCAGCTATTACAATTTACCGGCGATGCAGCTCTCTACATCAGCCGTGCCGTGGGTCAGCAAGTTGTCGAACGCCTGATTCAGCAGACAATGGTAGGGCTGAGTGAGTTTGATCCACGTACTGACCATGTTCATCTCGTCTCTCATAGTATGGGAACCGTGATAATGTTTGACATGCTCTTCGGCTCACGCTGGGACGCCCCCAACGCGAACGGATACCAGGGAGTAGAGCAGCTACGCCATCTGATCTTCCATGGTACTTCTCCCATACGTAGTATCCACACCATGGGATCGCCCATCAGCCTCTTTAGCCTGACAATGGTACGTGATACTCCTGTGCCCAATACCCATGATATTACGCAACGTTTGGGACAGTATCTCAAAGCGCTCTGCCCCACCATTACTAGCAAATTCCCCTGGCGAAATTATCTTCATCCCCTGGACATTATCGCCTCACCCATCCAACATCTCATCCCAAAGATACTCAACATTACTGATACATGTCTTGACATCAAAGACCTCCCCACACAGGATATCAGCTTATTTGACGACCTATGCAACCTGCTGATGAATGTCGTGGGACGACAAGCCTTGACAGATTTGCGTGAGCTAGCAATGCTGCGCTTAGCTCTGCTCGCCGGGAGTGCACATAGCAGCTACTGGTCAAGTCCGGTAGTTGTCTCTACTATTGTGGAGACGATTAGCAAGACTGCACAATAGATTTATATTGGAGATCATTAGATCACCAATGGTAGTTGTGCAATAGATCTTGCTCCTAAGAGACAGTGTAATTTACCGTCACAATTTGGTGCGCAGTGCCTAGAGCAAAGTCCACTGATCCACTGTGTAATCCTAAAAGTTCATTTGATGATGACACCCGTATAATCACATCAACACTAGCACTACCGTTTATTGTGGTTGCTGATGGCTGGACCAGAATCCATTTTGAGGCAGTCGTATAATTTAAGAGAGAGGAGCTATTCCCACAATTCTTTACCGTTATTACTTGCGTTGGTGGGTCCTGCCCAAGAATGGAAAGGAAGGTGAGTGATGTTGGGGTAACGGATAGACAGGCTGGAGACGGAGGGGGGGTAGGTGGAGTCGCGGTTGGCGATTGAAAAGGCGATTGAACAGGCGATTGAAATGCAGGAGTTGGTGGAGTCGTGGTTGGCGATTGAAATAATTGAGATGGCGATTGCAACGATGGTTGAGAGGTATGCGTTGGTGAAGACGCGAGTTGTGGTTGAAAAGATTGAGAAGTAGAAGTTGCTTTAATGGATGAAGATGTGTTTATTGGTTGCACGTGTTGTTTAGATACCTGCGTTGGCGATTGAAGCAACAACAGGCTACCACTGCCTATAAGGAAAATGAGCACTCCAACGAGGAGAAGCGCTAGCTTTTGAAACGGCAAAGATGCATGGGAAGCGGATGGAGATGCGGCTGGCGATTGAAACGCAAGAATACTATATGTCGGAGAAGGCGCGGTAGCGCTTGAAACCATTGCATCTGCAAAGGCTTCAACGTTACTGAAGCGTTGCTCAGGATCTTTAGAGAGAGCGCGCATAATCACCTGTTCGACTACTTCGGGAACCGTAGGGACCTTTGCGCGCAGTGATGGAGGAGGCATCAGCATATGTTGATTAGTAATTTCCGTGAGCGTCCCCTTGAAAGGACGTTCACCACAAAGCCACTCGTATGCAACGACGGCCAAAGCGTACTGATCGCTAGCGAATTGTGC